>JBILYW010000637.1:0-2582 GCA_044377555.1 Pseudomonas sp. | reverse complement strand
CGGCAAGTTGACCTCGCCGCCGCCATGAAAGCGCAGCGCGTGCGGGTCTTGCCAGTGATTGCCCAGACCGTCGCTGTAGTGGCCGAGCAGGCGCGGCTCGATGCATTCAACGGGTGCATTCAGGTACGCGGGGGCGCTCAACAGCTGCGCGGTGCTGCGACGGTTTTCGTCGCTTTGTTCGATAAAACGGCTGGCTTCGAGGATCGCCATCACCAGCGCACGGGCGGTATTGGGGTACTGCTCGACGAACGCCCGGGTGCAGCCGAGGACTTTTTCCGGGTGGTCGGGCCACAGCGCCTGGGTGGTGGTGAGGGTGAAGCCCATGTTTTGTTGCACTGCACTGGCGGCCCATGGCTCGCCCACGCAAAAACCGTCAATGCGCCCCGCCTGCAAGTGCGCAACCATCTGCTGCGGCGGCACCACCACGCTGTCGACGTCTTGCAGCGGGTGGATGCCCTGACTCGCCAGCCAGTAATACAGCCACATGGCATGGGTGCCGGTGGGAAACGTCTGGGCGAAGGTCAGTTTTGAGCGACTTTGGTGCACGTGTTGTTGCAGTGCCTCAGGACGGGTCACGCCCTGGGCCTGCAAGGCGTGGGAAAGGTTGAGGCTCTGGCCGTTCTGATTGAGCCCCATCAGCACCGCCATGTCCGTGGCCGCCACGCCGCCAATCCCCAGATGCACGGCATAGATCAGGCCGTAGAGGCTGTGGGCAGCGTCGAGCTGGCCGCTGACCAGATTGTCCCGCAGGCTGGCCCAGGAAGACTGGCGCTTGAGGTTCAGGGTCAGGCCAAAAGGCTGGGCGAACCCTTGAGTGGCGGCCACCACCACCGAGGCGCAATCACTGAGGGCCATAAAACCGAGGTTGATTTCGGTTTTTTCCGGGGCATCGCTGCCGTTTACCCAGGCCAGAGGGCCGGCGGATGGTTCGTTCATGGGGGCTGCACCTTGGCAAAAGCATACTGCGAGGGTGCAAGGCATATGCCAGAGGGCTTAACCCATCCGCAAACAAGCTTTGCGCAGCAATGGAAACAGCACGCGCCTGATTGGCGACAGACGCGTGATTAATAGATGTCGATATTCTTCAATATGGTTATTAACTTACAACCAAAACACCTATAACTGTTCGCGCGCCTTTAAATCGCCTTGGTTCTATTAAAGTCTCACTCTATCTTTAGATTAAATAGTGATTAGTCAGCGCTGGTTTTATGCCTTTATGATCTGTCCACAACATGTCGTTAGGCAGGAGTGGCGCAATGACTATTCAAATAAAACCTGTAGCAGGTCGGATTGGTGCACAACTTGAAGGCATAAAACTGGGCGGGGATATTAGCGCCGAATCTTTCGAGTTTATTAATCAGGCATTGTTGAAATATAAAGTTCTGTTCTTTCGCAGCCAGCATCTGGATGACGCCGAACACGAAGCGTTTTCTCGACGCTTCGGCGATCAGGTGCCGCATCCGACCGTGCGCTCCGCCGAGCAAAGCGCCGCCATCCTGCATCTGGATGCCAAGGAAACCCGTGCCAATTCCTGGCACACCGATGTGACCTTTGTTGCCAATTACCCGAAGATTTCCATCTTGCGCGGCGTGGTCATCCCGCCTTATGGCGGCGACACCGTGTGGGCCAATACTGCGTCGGCCTATGCCGACTTGCCAGAACCTTTAAAACAACTGGCCGACAGTCTGCGCGCCTTGCATACCAATGTTTATGACTATGCCGCGCCGCGTAATACCGATGAGTCGGGACTTAAACGTTATCGCGAACAGTTCACGGCCCAAGTGTATGAAACCGAACATCCGTTAGTGCGTGTTCACCCGGAGTCGGGTGAAAGAAGTTTGTTGTTGGGCCACTTTGTCAAAGAGATACAGGGCGTCAGCAGCAGCGATTCCAAACAACTGATCCGACTGTTCCACGACCGCATTACCCATGTGGATAACACCGTGCGCTGGCGCTGGCAGGAAGGCGATGTGGTGATCTGGGACAACCGCGCCACACAGCACATCGCGATCAACGACTACGGCGATGCCCCGCGCATCGTGCGCCGAACCACCATCGACGGCGATGTGCCGGTGGGTGTGGACGGTCGACTGAGCCAGGCGCTCAAGCCGACCCCGGACACTCGCTCGCCGAAAACCGAAGCCGACAAAAAACACCTCGCCGCCTGACAGGGCCCCCATTCCCTTGCTCCAAGGAAGACGTGCATATGGCCTCATTCAAACGTAATGCCCTGTTTCGCAAGGGCCGCATTGCCGCCGTGTTGGCGGCGGTTCTGGCAGCCCCTCTGGCCCAGGCCGATGTAGTGCGCATCGGCGTCGCGACCGCAGGGGGTGGTGAGCCGGTCACGTTCAGCGGCTCGACCCTGGGCATCGTGCGCAACCAGCAATTGCTGGAAAAAGCATTCGCAGGCAGCGGCACCGACGTGCAGTGGTTCTTCTTCAAAGGGGCAGGCCCTGCGGTCAACGAAGCCTTGTCCAACCAGCAGCTGGACTTCGCCTACCAGGGTGATCTGCCGGCTGTGGTCGGGCGTTCCAACGGGCTGGACACCAGATTGCTGGCCGCCCTGGGCGTTCGGGCCAATC
>JBILYW010000636.1:0-2591 GCA_044377555.1 Pseudomonas sp. | reverse complement strand
GCTACGTCGGGGTACTTGGCCACTGGCAACTGCGGAATGGCCAAAGCCCCCGCCAGCAGAATGAACAACGCAACGACCCAGGCAAAGACCGGGCGGTCGATAAAGAACTGCGGCATGCTCACTGATCCGTGGAGTGTGCGAGAGGGAGTGTCGGGTCATCGATCTGTACTTGCTCGCCGGGGCGTGCATGCTGCACCCCCTCAATGACGATGCGGTCACCGGCCTTGAGCCCGGCATTGACGGCCCAGCGATCATTGTGGGCGCTGCCCAGTTGCACAGGCTGGAGCTGCACACGGTTTTCGGCATCGAGCAACAGCACCTGGGCAATGCCGGCGCTGTCACGCAGGATCGCGCGCTGCGGCACGCTGATGCCTTCCTTGTTGACCGCCTGCTCCAGACGCACCCGCACAAAGCTGCCCGGCAGCAAGTCGTAGTCGGGGTTCGGGAACTCGCTGCGCAGAATGATCTGCCCGGTGCTCGGGTCCACTGTCACATCGGTAAACAGCAACTTGCCCGGCAGCGGGTAAAGGCTGCCGTTTTCACGAATCAATGTGGCCTTGGCCTGCTGCTTGCCGACTTGTTGCAGTTCGCCGGCACGGAATGCTTCGCGCAGGTTGTCCAGGTCGCGGGTGGACTGCGTCAGGTCGACATGGATCGGGTTCAGTTGCTGGATGCGTGCCATCGGCGTGACTTCGCCCTGGCCCACCAGTGCGCCTTCAGTCACCAGCGCCCGGCCAATGCGGCCCGAGATCGGGGCCGTCACGGTGGCGTAGCCCAGGTTCAGTTTGGCCCGCTGAACGGCGGCCAGGTTGGCGGCAACGTCGGCATTGGCCTGCTGTGCAGCCGCTCGCGCATTGTCATGGTCCTGGCGGCTGATGGCGTTGATATCAATCAGCTCGGTGTAGCGCTGATCTTGCAATTTTGCCTGCAGCGCAACGGCCCGGGCCTTGCTCAGCGCGGCCTGCGCGCTGTCCAGGTCGGCCTTGAAGGGCGCCGGGTCAATCAGGAACAGCACATCGCCTTGTTTGACTTCGCTGCCTTCGGTGTACACACGTTTGAGTACCACGCCTGCGACCCGGGCACTGACTTGCGCCACGCGCGGGGCAACCACGCGCCCGCTCAACTCGTTATTGACAGTCAGCGGCGCGGTGGCGATGACTTCGGTACGTACTTTGGCCAAAGGGGCCTTGGTTTCAGCGACCGGGCTTTTGTCACAGGCACTGAGGGCCAGAGCCATGGCCGTGAGAAATAGGGGGGCGAAGAGCTTTTTCAACGATCGTGCCTTCTTAAATATGCGGGATGTTTCTGTTTGGCATGCTAAGCGCAGCACGCAAGGGGCATTGTGAAGCTATGTAGAGGGTGTGTGAAAAAGTGTGAAGGTTACGGGTCTATCCGTGCGAGGTTGTATATCCTTCGGTTTTTTCCCGGTTGTAAGCATTTATTATGCCCACTATTTTGCTGGTCGAAGACGACGTCGCGCTCTCTGAGCTGATTGCCAGCTATCTGGAGCGCAATGGCTATCAAGTCAGCGTGATCGCCCGTGGCGATCAAGTATGTGACAGAGCAAGAAGCAATCCCCCTGATCTGGTCATTCTTGACCTGATGTTGCCGGGCCTCGATGGCCTGCAGGTCTGCCGCTTGCTGCGTACCGAGTCGGCCAGCCTGCCGATCCTGATGTTGACAGCCCGCGACGATAGTCATGATCAGGTCCTGGGGCTAGAGATGGGTGCAGACGATTATGTGACAAAACCTTGCGAGCCCCGTGTATTGCTCGCCCGGGTACGTACTCTTTTGCGCCGCAGCAGCCTGGCCGAGCCCCAGGTGGCCAGTGACCGGATCATGATCGGTAACCTGTGCATCGACTTGTCTGAACGTTCGGTTACCTGGCGCGGTCAGGTAATCGAGCTGTCCAGCGGTGAATACAATCTGCTGGTGGTGCTGGCACGGCATGCCGGCGAAGTGCTGAGCCGCGATCAGATCCTGCAGCGGCTGAGGGGTATCGAGTTCAACGGCACTGACCGTTCGGTGGATGTGGCGATCTCCAAGCTGCGGCGCAAATTTGATGACTGCGCCGGCGAAGCGCGCAAGATCAAGACCGTGTGGGGCAAGGGTTACTTGTTCAGCCGCTCGGAATGGGAATGTTGAGCCCATGTTCAAGGTTCTGATACGGCTGTACCTGGTCACGATCGTTACATTCGCCATGGGTATCTTCCTGGTGCCGGGGGTGGTCGTGAACCTGTTCCATGATCGCTTCGTGAGCTACAACGTGGACATGTCGCGGGGCATGCAGGCCCTGCTGGTCAAACAGTTCCATCAGCTGCCGGCCGAGCAATGGCCCGACCTTGCCCGTGAACTCGACACACAGTTCAAGCCGATGCGGGTCAATCTGCTGCCTATCACCGATCCCAAGTTCAATGCCCGGGAGCAACTGCAACTGCAGCAAGGCCAGGGCGTAGTGCGCATAGGCGACTGGGGCTGGCGAACGCTGGTGGTGTCGCCGCTGGATAGTCAGCAGGCCATTGAATGGGTCATGCCCCCCGATCCGCTGGACATGAATGTGCTGTACTGGAGCATCAACGTGTTGATCGGCG
>JBILYW010000115.1:0-7989 GCA_044377555.1 Pseudomonas sp. | reverse complement strand
TGATCCTGGCCGGCGCCATCATGTTTGTGCGCATCCTGGGCTCCGGGCTGGCGACGGACGTCTGGACAGTCGCGGCCTGCAAGATGCTGCATGCCATCGAGGTGCCGATCCTGCTGGTGTCGGTGTTTAAATACATTTCGCTGAACTTTGACGTGCGCCTGTCTGCTTCGATCTATCTTGTAGGCTTCCATTTTGCGCAGCAACTGACAGCCATGGTGCTGTCGCCGGTGGTGGGTTACGGCTATGACCAGTTTGGCTTTGCCAACGTATACATCCTGATGGCCGGACTTGTGGGGGCTTGCCTGTTGCTGTCCTGGAACCTGCTGCGCCCGGACCCGGTGCGAGCCACAGAAAAACCCTCTCTCCCGGATGCACTGGCACTGCCTGCCATTGCTCAATCCGTTACCCGCTATGAACCCTGATAAGGATCAAACCATGCACGCTGCACTGTTGGATGAAGCGCATCGCGCCATCGAAAAGAAACTGCCTGAACGAGGTAATGACTATCGCCTCGGCTATCACTTGTCACCGCCGGCAGGGTGGATGAATGACCCGAACGGGCTGGTTTTTTTTCGCGGTGAGTACCACATGTTTTACCAGCATCACCCGTATTCGGCGCAGTGGGGGCCGATGCACTGGGGGCATGCCAAAAGCCGGGACCTGGTGCATTGGGAGCATCTGCCCATTGCCCTGGCGCCGAGTGAACCTTACGACCGGGACGGCTGCTTTTCCGGATCGGCCGTGGTCGCGGACGACACCCTGTACTTGATCTACACCGGGCACCAGTGGCTGGGTGAAACGCGCAATGACGAACAAATTCGTCAGGTGCAATGCCTGGCCAGCAGCGCGGACGGCATCACCTTTACCAAGCAGGGCGTCGTGCTCCAGACACCTCCTGACCCCTCGATCATGCACTGGCGTGACCCGAAGGTCTGGAGGCGCGACGGGCAATGGTGGATGGCACTGGGCGCACGCCAAGGTGATGACCCGCAGTTGCTGCTCTACCGCTCCGCTGACCTGCACCATTGGGAGTACCTGAGCTGTGCGCTGCAAGGGCGGCGCGAGCCCGATGGTTACATGTGGGAATGCCCGGATATTTTCGAGCTGGACGGCTGCGACGTGTTTCTTTACTCGCCCCAAGGCCTCAAGCCCTGTGGCTACGATAACTGGAACCTGTACCAGAACAGCTATAGAACAGGCCGGCTGGATGACAGCGGGCAGTTCACCCCCTGCGGTGAACTGCACGAGCTTGATCATGGCCACGATTTCTATGCCGCGCAGACACTGCTGGCACCCGACGGCCGCCGCCTGCTCTGGGCCTGGATGGACATGTGGGAAAGCCCTATGCCCAGCCAGGCGCAGCACTGGTGTGGCGCGCTGTCACTGCCGCGTGAATTGAGCCGTGACGGCGACCGGCTGCGCATGCGTCCCGCCCGCGAGCTGACGGCACTCAGGCAGTCACAGACCCTGTTGCAGATCGATGAGGTCGCATCCGCCAGTCACGTGCTCGATGTTCAGGGGGCGCTGCTGGAGTTTGAGCTTGAACTGGACCTGGCGGGCAGCAGCGCCGAGCGTTTCGGGTTGGCGCTGCGCTGTAGCGAAGACGGTCGGGAGCGCACTTTGCTGTATTTCGATGCGATGGCCCGCCGTCTGGTGCTCGACCGCCAGTACTCGGGAGCCGGGGTGAGCGGTGTGCGCAGCGTACCGATTGCACCGGGGCAAACGCGGATCGCGCTGCGGGTGTTCCTTGATCGCTCGTCCATCGAAGTATTTGTCGACGATGGCGCTTACACCCTGAGCAGCCGGATCTATCCTCGGCCCGACAGCCTGTTGGCCAGCGCCTTCGCCGTCAATGGCACGGGGTGTTTCGGGAGCATGTCGGCGTGGCGTCTGGCCGATCTTCAGATATAAGACATGCCATCAGCGAGCAGGCCCAGACAGGCAGGGCTGCTCGCGGATGACCGTCCTCTCGTCGCAATCCCTGATAGATAAATTGACCGGAATGATCCTACGCTGTTAACTGTATATTCATACAGTTAGAAGAAGGCGCGCGTCATGAGCTTCACACCCCTGGGACCTATTGCTGAAGATGGCATTCGCCTGCCCCTGTGTTCCTTCAAGGTTCCTGCCGGGTTTCCGTCACCGGCGGCGGATCATATCGACAAGGAAATTTCCCTCGACGAACTGCTCGGTATCCGCGCGCCCCACGTGTATCTGGTACGGATCGATGGCGACAGCATGCAGGGCGCCGGGATTTTTTCCGGGGACCTGGCGGTGGTGGATCGCGCAATCGAACCCGGGCACGGCGATGTGGTGGTGGCGCTGCTCAACAATGACCCCGTCTGCAAGCGCCTTTGTTTGCGCGCCAAGAGCGTGATCCTGCAGTCCGAAAACCTGAAATACCCGGACCGCTATGTGCTGGAAGGTGATGAGCTTTCGATCTGGGGCGTGATCACCTATACCGTGCGCAGCCATGACCACTAAGCCTGACCCGGTTTATGGGCTGATTGACTGCAACAGCTTCTACGCCAGCTGCGAACGGGTATTTCGACCGGATCTGGCCAAGGTTCCCATCGTGGTGCTGAGCAATAACGACGGCTGCGTGATCGCCCGCAGTTATGACGCCAAGCCCCATGTGAAGATGGGAGAACCGTATTTTCAGATCAGGCACCGGCTCAAGCAGTTGGGAATTGTGGCGTTCTCGTCCAACTATGCGCTGTATGGCGACATGAGCGAGCGCGTCATGAGCCTGATTGAGTCGATGGTGCCGGCAGTCGAGGTGTACAGCATCGACGAGGCCTTTGCCGACCTGACCGGCATTGTGGATGCCACCGCGACGGGGCGGCAGTTGCGCAGCCGGATCCTGCGGTGCTCGGGTATTCCGGTCGGGGTCGGGATTGCTCATACCAAGACCCTGGCCAAGTTGGCCAACCATACTGCCAAAAGGCTTCAGACCCATACGGGCGGGGTTGTGAACCTCTGTGGCGACCATGAGCGTGACTGGGTGCTGCGCAATACTGCGGTGTCAGAGGTCTGGGGCGTCGGGCGGCGCATGACCGTTCACCTTGAAAGCATGGGCATCCGCACCGCCATGGACCTGGCCAGGGCCGACCCCTGGACGCTGCGCAAAAAATTCAGTGTGGTCATCGAAAAGACCGCCCGTGAATTGGCCGGCACCTCGTGCCTGGCCCTGGACGAGCCCGACCCGCCCAAGCAGGAAATCTGTTGCAGCCGCATGTTCGGCAAGCGCCTGACCGAGCTGGCGCCCATCCAGGAGGCCGTGGCCACCTACATGATGCGTGCCTCGGAAAAACTGCGGGGGCAAAAATCCTTCTGCAAGAAAATCCGGGTCAGCATTCGCACAGGCATGTTCAACCCGGACGAAGCGAAATACGCCAGAGGGGTGGTGGTGACCTTGCCGTACCCCACCGATGACGTGCGGTTACTGACCAAGGCTGCGGTCGATGCGCTGGGACATGTTTTCCAGCCGGGGTTCAAATACAGCAAGGCCGAGGTGTTGCTGCTGGATCTGCGCCAGCCGGGTGAGTTCTCGGACGACCTGTTTGCGGTCAATCAACCGGCGGACGCTTCAAAGGTGATGGCGGTACTGGATGCGATCAACGGGCGCTGGGGCAGGGGCACGCTGCGAACGGCCAGCGTGCCGCGAAACCCGGACTGGGGAATGCGGCGGGAGATGATGAGCCAGAGCTATACGACCAGGGTTGACCAGCTCTGGCGTGTTTCGTGCCAGTAGCCGGCCTTCGCTGATTCGGGTCAGGGCAGGGCGGCCTCAACCAGTTCGATCCAGTGCCGCACCGGGGTTCTGCCTGCACTGTCGAGGTGGGACTGGCAGCCGATATTGGCCGTGACAATCACATCGGGGTGCCCGCTTTCCAGGGCCTGGAGTTTGTTGTCGCGCAGTTGCCGGGACAGTTCGGGCTGGGTCAGTGAATAAGTGCCCGCCGAGCCGCAGCACAGATGGCTGTCGGGCACGTGGGTCAGGTTGAAACCCAGGCTGGTCAGCATGGCTTCAACCGCCCCGGTGAGCTTTTGCGCGTGTTGCAAGGTACAGGGGCAGTGGAACGCCAGGCGCTGATCGCTGCGGATACGGAGTGTTTCCAGCGGCTCGTCGCGCAGCACTTCAACCAGGTCCCTGGCCAGCGCACTGACCCTGGCTGCCTTGTGCGCATACATCGGGTCGCTGCACAGCAAGTGGCCGTAGTCCTTGATAAAGGCACCACAACCGCTGGCGGTTTGCACGATGGCCTCGGCGCCTTGTTCAATGGCCGGCCACCAGGCGTCGATATTGCGGCGGGCGCGGTCCAGGCCGTCAGCCTGAGCGTCCAGATGATAATCCACGGCACCGCAGCAACCGGCTTCGCGGGCGTCAGTGACGCTGATCCCCAGTCGGTCCAGGACTCTGGCGGCGGCCGCGTTGGTGTTGGGGGACAGCCCGGGCTGCACGCAGCCTTCGAGCATCAGCACCTGGCGTGCATGGCGGGTAGCGGGGCGTGGTTTAGCCGCCGGCACCTGGCGAGGCACCTTGATTTGCAGAGGGGCGGGCAGCCACGCACGCAGAGCCTGGCCGCTGCCGAGGAGCTTTTTGAACAGCCCCGCATTGGGTACAACGCTGCGCAAACCTTCGCGCAGCAAGCGCTGGCCGAGTGGCCTTGGTACTTGTGCGTCGACCACCGCGCGGCCGATATCCAGCAAATTGTGATAGTCGACGCCGGAGGGACAGGTGGTTTCGCAATTGCGGCACGACAGGCAGCGGTCCAGATGCTGCTGGGTTTTTTGGGTCGCCTCGTTGCCTTCGAGTACCTGCTTGATCAGGTAGATACGGCCCCTGGGTCCATCCAGTTCGTCACCCAGCAGTTGATAGGTCGGGCAAGTGGCGTTACAGAAGCCGCAGTGCACGCAACTGCGCAGGATGCTTTCGGCCTCCAGGGCGCGGGGAAGCTGGCGTGCGTGTTCGCTCAAGGTGGTCTGCATGGCTCAAAGCTCCGCGTACAGGCGCCCGGGGTTGAAGATGCCCTGTGGATCGAGTTGTTGTTTGAGGTTGCGGTGGTAGCGCATCAGGGTCTCGGGCAGCGGCTGGAACGGGCTGTCAGCAAGGCCGTGGCTGTAGCAAGTCATATGCCCGCCGACCTCGGCTACCACATGGCGAAGAAACGCCCCGTCGGCGTCCGATTTGAGCCAGCGCTGGGCGCCGCCCCAGTCGATCAGTTGCCGTCCGGGCAGTGCCAGTTCGGGGATGTTGTTAGGCAATGACAGCCGCCAGAGGGGCTGGTCTTCATTGAAAAACGGCAGCCGGTGCTCGTTGAGGTCGGCCCAGAAGGACGGGGCCAGAAGCTCACCGCCCAGCCGTTCATGGGCCGCCGCCACGGACCCTTCTGCGCCTTCGAGCCGCAGATGCAGGCGCTGGCCATCGTGACATGCGGCGCTGATCGGCAGCGGTTGCTGGCCCCATTGCGCAAGGCGCAGCAGGGCATGACCGGCGTCCAGTTCCAGGCTGATACTCAGGCATTGGCGCGGCTTGGGCAGAACCTTGAGGGACACTTCGGTCAGCACTCCGAGCATGCCGTAACTGCCAGCCATCAGGCGTGACAAATCATAGCCGGCGACGTTTTTCATGACCTCGCCGCCAAACCGTAAATGCTTGCCGTGCCCGGTGATCACCCGTGTGCCGAGCACGAAGTCCCTGACCGAGCCCGACCATGGCCGACGCGGCCCCGAGAGCCCGCAGGCAATCATGCCGCCCACTGTGGCGTCGCCGAAGGAGGGCGGTTCGCAGGGCAGCATTTGTTGTGCCTCGTCCAGCACCCGCGCCAACTCGGACAGCGGCGTACCACAGCGGGCGGTGATCACCAGTTCGGTCGGGTCATAGCTGACGATGCCCCGGTGGGAGCGGGTATCAAGCACTTCACCCGCCACGTTGTGGCCAAGGAACAGCTTGCTGTTTGAGCCCTGGATGCGCAGCGGGGTGGCGTACTGCAACGCCTGGTTTACCTGCTCCAGCAGCCTGCTGTTGTCATCGATATCCTGAGGACTGCGCATCAGAAACGCTCCAGATCAGGGAAGGGCAACTGACCCATATGGACATGCATGGCGCCAAACTCGGCGCAGCGATGCAGGGTCGGAATGTTCTTGCCGGGGTTGAGCAAACCACCGGGGTCGAAGGCGGCCTTGACCGCGTGGAACAGGGTCAGCTCATCGCTGCTGAACTGCGCGCACATCTGATTGATTTTTTCACGGCCCACACCGTGTTCGCCGGTAATGCTGCCGCCGACCCTCACGCACAATTCGAGGATCTTGCCGCCCAGGGCCTCGGCGCGATCGAGTTCGCCGGGTTGATTGGCATCGAACAGAATCAGCGGGTGCATATTGCCGTCACCGGCGTGGAACACGTTGGCGACCCGCAGGTTGTATTCGGCCGACAGCGCGGCAATGGCTTGCAGCACGCCCGGCAGTTCACGGCGCGGTATGGTGCCGTCCATGCAGTAGTAATCCGGCGAGAGGCGGCCCACCGCCGGGAAGGCATTCTTGCGCCCGGCCCAGAAGCGCACCCGTTCTGCCTCGTCCCTGGCCTGGCGCACTTCGGTGGCGCCGGCCTGTTGCAGCACCTGGCGCACGCGGTTGCAGTCATCAAAGACATCGGCTTCCACGCCATCGAGCTCGCACAGCAAAATGGCCTGGGCGTCGACGGGGTAGCCTGCGTGGATAAAGTCTTCGGCGGCGCGGATGGCCAGGTTGTCCATCATCTCCAGGCCGCCGGGGATGATGCCGGCGGCAATGATGTCTGCCACGGCCCGCCCCGCTTTTTCGACAGAATCGAACGCGGCCAGCAGCACTTTGGCGGTCTGGGGCTTGGGCAGCAGTTTGACCGTCACCTCGGTGATGACCCCCAGCATGCCTTCGGAGCCGGTAAACAGCGCCAGCAGGTCTAAACCGGGGGAGTCGAGGGCGTCCGACCCCAGGGTCAGGGGTTCACCCTCTACGGTCAGTATTTCGACCTTGAGCAGGTTGTGCACGGTCAGGCCGTACTTCAGGCAATGCACGCCACCGGCGTTTTCCGCGACGTTGCCGCCGATCGAGCAGGCAATTTGTGAGGAGGGGTCCGGCGCGTAGTACAGGCCGAACGGCGCCGCGGCCTGGGAAATCGCCAGGTTGCGCACTCCTGGCTGGACCCGTGCGGTGCGGGCATCCGGATCGATGTGCAGGATGGTGTTGAAGCGTGCCATCACCAGCAGCACGCCTTTTTCCAGCGGCAGTGCACCACCGGACAAACCGGTGCCGGCGCCGCGGGCGACGACAGGAACATGCAGTTCATGGCAGATTCGCAACACGCCTTGGACTTCGGCAAGGTGGCGCGGCAACACCACCAGCAGCGGTGTGGTGCGGTAGGCAGACAGACCGTCGCATTCGTACGGTTTGAGTTCCTCGCGCAGATGCAGGACTTCAAGATCCGGCAAGCGCGCCTGCAAGGTGTGCAGCAAGACGGCTTTATCGACGTCAGGCAGAACGCCATCGACGCGTTCATCGTAAAGAATGTTCATGGCGGCTCACGACACTCGATTGTTTTTATTAGAGGTGTGTATGGACTCTAGAGCAGTCCTGAGCAGTTGCCCCTTTAAAAGGGGTTTGCCTGCCGGGAAAGATCAACGCAGGTGCTGTTACTTGGACGCGTGTGCCGGATATGTACTTGGGGGGGGCTGTTGTTTTTGCAGCAGGTAAATAGCTGCCTTTACAGCGTACATATCCATTCGATGCGCCACGGCGTTGGGCACGTCGAAGGAGCGTGCAGATCAAAAGCGTCCGAGGCGGCAGGCCGGCCTGTTTGGTGTCAGGGTCTGTGACGCCTCCAATCCTCTGTGGGAGCGGGCTTGCTCGCGATGCAAGCGGCGCGGTATTTGAGTTGAATCGCGCCGATGCCATCGCGAGCAAGCCCGCTCCCACAAGGGGTTGTGCAGTTTCAAGCCTTAACCTTTG
>JBILYW010000634.1:0-2599 GCA_044377555.1 Pseudomonas sp. | reverse complement strand
ATCGGCGAAATCCATCTGCCACCAGGCACCACGATTGGCGCAATCATTCGCGACGAAGAAGTGCTTATCGCCCACGACGCCACCATCATCAATGCTGGCGACCACGTTATTTTGTTCCTTGTGGATAAAAAACATATTCGCGACGTGGAGAAGCTGTTCCACGTGGGCTTGAGTTTTTTCTAACAGGAAAAGGAGTCAGGGATGCTCGATTCGCTTGAAAAAATGCTGGCCAAGGGTGTGGATAACTCATTGCTGCGCTTTGGCCTGGGCAAGGGTTACCTCGACCTTGGGGATAACCTCAAGGCGGCTGAGCATCTGCAATGTTGCGTAACCTTTGATCCAAAGTACTCAGCGGCCTGGAAGCTGCTGGGCAAGGCACACCTGGCGGCGGGGAACCGCGATGCGGCACGCACGGCGTGGGAGCAGGGGATTGCAGCGGCGCAGGCCCATGGCGACAAACAGGCCGAGAAAGAAATGACTGTGTTTTTGAAGAAGCTGGATAAAGCCTCATGACACTGCAGATCTAATGTGGGAGCGGGCTTGCTCGCGATGCAGATAGCGCGGTTCAATTTTAAAACCGCGTCGATGCAATCGCGAGCAAGCCCGCTCCCACAGGGGTTGAGTGGCTTTAGTACCAGCGCGCCTCACCCGGCGGGCGTTTTTTGAAGCGTTTCATGCTCCACATGTACTGGCTCGGGTAAGCCCGCACATATTTCTCCACTACCTGGCTCATGGCCGCGCACGAAGTTTCGGTGTCGGTGCTGTACATGGCCTCTGGCGCCGCTTCCAGGATCACTTTAAAGCCCGAACCGTCCGGCAGGCGCAAGGCGTGCAGGAACACCCCGACCGCTTTGCCACCCGCCAGCATGTTCGGCACGAACTTGCTGGTCAGGGCCATGGTGCCCAGGAACGGCACGAAAATACCGGCCGACTCTGCGGGTTCCGGGTCAGCCGGAATGCCCACCTGGCCGCCTTTGCGCACTTCCTTGATGACACTCAAAATGCCTTCTTTGGTCGATGCGGCCACGCGGTTGCCCAGCTGCACGCGCTGTTTGCGCAGCAATTCATCAACGGCCTTGAGCTTGGGCGGGCGGTAAAAAATGATCGGTTTGCACTGGCTGCAGTAGAAGTGGTTGAGCACTTCCCAGTTGCCCAGGTGGCTGGTGATGCCGACCACGCCCTTGCCTGAAGCCAGGGCGTCCTTGAGCACGTCCAGGCCTTCGACTTCACGCACCAGGTCGATGGAACGCTGGGCCGGCCAGATCCAGGCGCAAGCGCTTTCGGTCAGGCTTTTGCCGATGTCCTTGAGGCTTTGGCCTACCAGTTGCTCGCGGGCGACCGGGTCCATCTCGGGGAAACATTTGGCCAGGTTGATCCGCACCACATCGCGCGAACGATTGGGCAGTTTCCACATCAGCCAGCCGATGGCGGAACCAACGCGCTGCACCGCGCCCCACGGGAGCATGGCAAACAATCGCAAAGCCCCGACCAGCAAGGTGCCTTTAAACTTTTCCACAGGGTTTTCCCACAACAAATAATGACTTTGTGGGAGCGGGCTTGCTCGCGATTGCATCACTGCGGTCTTTCTGACAGACCGTGTTGCCTGCATCGCGAGCAAGCCCGCTCCCACATCAGGTTTTGCATATGGCCAGCATTCTAACCGCCGTTTGCCAGTTCGGCGTAACGGTCACAATACGTGGCGTGGTCCATGACCATCCCGCTGGCCTGCATGAAGGCGTAGCAAATGGTCGGGCCGACGAACGTAAATCCGGCTTTTTTCAGGGCTTTGCTCATGGCTTCAGCCTGGGGCGTAACCGCCGGGAACTCATGACGTTCGGTGAAATGGTTGATCTGCGGCTTACCGCCCACAAACGACCATAAAAACTCGACCGGGTTGTCCAGCGCCAGCCAGGCCCGGGCATTGCGCCGGGCGCCAGCCACCTTGAGACGGTTGCGGATAATCCCCGGATCGAGCAACAGTGCCTCTATTTCGGCGTCAGTCATGACCGCCAAACGCTGCACATCGAAGCCGAACATCACCTTGCGATAGTGTTCGCGCTTCTTTAAAACGGTGATCCAGGACAAACCCGCCTGGAACCCTTCGAGCAATAACAACTCGAACAGCCCATGCGCATCGCGCAACGGCACGCCCCACTCTTGATCGTGATACGCCACATACAGCGGGTCTTCTGAACACCAGAAACAACGTGCCATATAGGCTCCAAAGGGTGGAGGCGCGACCGAATCGGGTATACTCCCGCTCTTTAAATCGCAGCCCAAGAAACAGGTGAATTTGTGAGCCAGCCTACGCCAGCAGTGCGTACCTTCCAAGACTTGATCCTCGCCCTCCAGCAATACTGGGCCGAGCAAGGTTGTGTGGTGCTTCAGCCCTACGATATGGAAGTGGGCGCCGGCACATTCCATACCGCCACGTTTTTGCGCTCTCTGGGCCCGGAAACCTGGAACGCCGCTTATGTGCAGCCCAGTCGTCGCCCGACTGACGGCCGCTACGGCGAAAACCCTAACCGTTTGCAGCACTACTACCAGTTCCAGGTAGTCTTGAAACCAAACCCGCCAAACTTCCAGGAGCTGTACCTGG
>JBILYW010000633.1:0-2602 GCA_044377555.1 Pseudomonas sp. | reverse complement strand
CGGCTTCGACGGCCCCGGCCACTGGTTCGCCCTGCAACCCAACAACCCTCCCGGCCCCCTGCCCATTCACGGCAGCGCCTGGCAACAAGCCTGGAGCGTGACCGAGCACAGCCCGCGCCATGCCTGCCTGCAACTCGACAGCACCAGCCCTTTTGCGTACCGCGCCCGGTTGCGCTACACCCTGAGCGACGGTCAACTGCGCATAGACCTGAGCGTCACCCATCAGGACGAACGCGCCGCCTGGCACGGGCTGGGGCTGCATCCGTATCTGCCGCGCACCGCCAACACCCGGCTGCAGGCAAAGGCCGATCAGGTCTGGCTGTGCGATGCCCGGGGCCTGCCCACGGAGCTTGCCCCCCTGCCCGCCGAGTGGGACTTCAACACCGGCAACGCCTTGCCGCCTGCCCGGCTCGACAACTGCTTTACCGAATGGGATGGCAGCGCGCTGATCAGCCAGCCGGACCTGGGCTATACCCTCGAATGCCAGGCGACGGGAAGCCCGTACTGCCTGGTGTATTGCCCGCCCGGGGAGGATTATTTCTGCTTCGAGCCCGTCAGCCACCCGGTCAATGCCCATCACCTGCCCGGCCATCCGGGCCTGCAACTGTTACATCAGGGGCAGTCGACGAGCATGAGTGTCAGCTTCAAGCTCAACCCATAGACCCAGGTCAATAGTCCCGCATCAAGGCTCGACTACCATCGCGCCTTTTTGCGAATGGCCAGACTATGCTCCTTGCACCACCTGAACTCCTCGCCCCTGCCGGCACCCTGAAAAACATGCGTTACGCCTTTGCCTATGGCGCCGACGCGGTTTATGCAGGGCAGCCGCGCTACAGCTTGCGAGTGCGCAATAACGAATTCGACCATGCCAACCTGGCCATTGGCATCGCCGAGGCCCAGGCCCAGGGCAAACGCTTCTACGTGGTAGTCAACATTGCCCCGCACAACGCCAAGCTGCGGACCTTCCTCAAGGACCTGGAGCCGGTCATTGCCATGGGCCCGGATGCGCTGATCATGTCTGACCCGGGGCTGATCATGCTGGTGCGCAAAAACTTCCCCCACGTACCGATTCACTTGTCGGTACAGGCCAATACGGTGAACTGGGCCAGTGTCGAGTTCTGGCGTCAGCAGGGGTTGAGCCGGATCATCCTGTCCCGCGAGCTGTCGCTGGAAGAGATCGAAGAGATTCGCCAGCAAGTCCCGGACATGGAGCTGGAGATTTTCGTCCATGGCGCGTTGTGCATGGCCTACTCCGGGCGGTGCCTGTTGTCCGGCTACATGAACAAGCGCGACGCCAATCAGGGCAGCTGCACCAATGCCTGCCGCTGGAAGTACGACACCAAACCGGCTACCGAAAACGAACTGGGCAATATCGTCAATGTGGTCGAGCCGACCCTGGGCGTGGGCGCTCCCACCGACGAAGTGTTCGTGCTGCACGAATCCCGGCGCCCGGACCAGCCAATGACCGCGTTCGAAGACGAGCACGGCACTTACATCATGAACTCCAAAGACCTGCGCGCTGTGCAACACGTGGCACGGCTGACCGAGATGGGCGTGCATTCGCTGAAAATCGAAGGTCGGACCAAGTCGCACTTCTACTGCGCGCGGGCCACACAGGTGTATCGCAAGGCGATTGATGATGCGGTGGCCGGCCGTGAATTTGACCGCAGCCTGATGACCGATCTGGAGTCATTGGCCCAGCGCGGCTATACCGAGGGCTTTTTGCGCCGTCACGTGCACGATGAATATCAAAACTACCTGCAGGGCAGTTCGTTATCGCACCGCCAGCAGTTTGTCGGAGAGTTGACCGGTGAGCGGCGCAATGGCCTGGCCGAGGTCAAGGTCAAAAACCGCTTTGCCCTGGGCGACCATCTGGAGCTGATGACCCCCCACGGCAACTACCACTTCGACCTGGACCAGCTGCACAACAGTGCAGGCTTGCCGACCCAGGTCGCACCGGGTGACGGCCATACGGTGTACCTGCCGATTCCGGAACAGGTGAATTTGAAGTATGCGTTGCTGATGCGGGATTTGACGGTGAGCGAAGTGATGGAGCGCTCGGCGTGAGCGCTGTGGGAGAGGGCTTGCTCGCGATAGCATCGCCCGGTTTTGTCTGACGACCGAGCCGTCAGCATCGCGAGCAAGCCCGCTCCCACAGACTGGGTGATTGCGATTAATCGCGGAACACTTCATCCAGCAGGTTGTGCATGGCGGTAAAGGCACGGTGCGCAGTTTTGGCGTTGTACATCATCTTGCCCGGCACGTTGGCGTGGGGGTCGGTGAAGGAATGCACTGCACCGCCGTAACTGGTCAACTGCCAGTCCACGCCCGCCGCATTCATCTCCTCTTCAAACGCCGGCAACTGCTCCTTGCCCACCAAAGGGTCCGAAGCGCCGTGCAGCACCAGCACTGAACCGGTGATGCTTTTTGCGTCTACCGGGTTAGGGGTGTCAAGCGTGCCATGGAAGGACACTGCGGCCTTGAGCGGCGCACCGCCACGGGCCAGCTCCAGCGAGCAGCAGCCGCCAAAGCAGAAACCAAAGGTCGCCAGCTTGCTGCTGTCGACCACCGCCAGGCCCTGGTTTTTCAGCACGTCATACGC
>JBILYW010000114.1:0-8019 GCA_044377555.1 Pseudomonas sp. | reverse complement strand
ACGACAAGACACTCCTCGCGGCAGTCACTGACGGTGACCTGGCCACGGTGCAGCAACTTGTTGCTGCAGGTACGGACCTGAATGTCCGGACGCTGGATGGCAGCAGTGCCCTGCTGCTTGCAACCAGGTCGAACCAGATAGATATCGCTCGGGCATTGATCGAAGCCGGTGCCAACGTCAATCAGAAGAACCTGATCCGCGACAGCCCTTACCTTTTGGCTGGCGCCAGCGGTCGCAATGAGATCCTTCAGCTTGCACTGGCCCACGGGGCCGACCTTAAAAGCACGAACCGTTATGGCGGCACCGCCTTGATCCCTGCCTGCGAGCGTGGCCATGTAGAAACGGTGCGTCTGCTGATCGCGGCCGGCACTGATCTGGACCATGTCAATCATCTGGGCTGGACCTGCCTGATGGAGGCCATCGTCCTCTCCGACGGTGGGCCGGCGCATCAGCAAATCGTCACTCAACTGATCAACGCCGGGGCCGATCTGAACCTGCCGGACAGCCAGGGGCTGAGCCCGTTGCAACAAGCGCAGAAGCGCGGACAGCACGAGATTGCAAAATTGCTGCGCGACGCCGGCGCACACTGAATCAGCGGCCTGGTGTTCTTATGCACAACGATGAGCATTACCAGCAACGTGCTGTGGTATCTGCCGCAACCGCCCATGGTCGGGATTCATCGCGACTGGCAGGCTCGGCATGAGCCCGGATAAATTCCCTGCACGAGCCTTGGCCAATTGGGCCTTGTTGATTGTCCTTGGCCTGAATCTGCGCCCGATTCTCAGCTCCATCAGCCCGCTCTTGCTGGAGATTCGCGCCGACACCGGCATGAGCTTTCAAGTCAGCGCCTGGCTGACCAGCCTGCCCGTGATTTGCATGGGCCTGGTGGCCTTGTTCGGGGTTCACCTGCAAACGCGTCTGGGGGAACGCCACGGGGTGGCCCTGGGCTTGTTGCTGATCGCGGGAGCATGCCTGTGGCGCCTGTATGCTCAGCAAACCGGGGGCCTGCTGGCCACAGCCTTGCTCGGCGGGGCTGGTGTTGCCCTGATTCAGGCCCTGGTTCCGGCACTTATCAAACGTCAGTTCCAGCATCGCGTGGCACCGGCCCTGGGCGTGTACTCGGCATCGCTCATGGCGGGTGGCGGCCTGGCGGCACTCGTCAGCCCGCTGGTGGCCGGGCACTTCAATCATTGGCAGAGCGGGCTGGGGATCTGGCTGGTACCCGCTCTTGTGGCGCTCACGATGTGGTGGTTGCTGCCTTTTGGCGAGGCTGCCCGCCGTGTGGACGGACCTGCAATGCGCCCGTGGCACAACCGCCGGGCATGGCTGCTGGCGCTGTACTTCGGCCTCGTTAACTGTGGCTACATGAGCATGATTGCGTGGTTGCCCGCTTACTACCTGGAAATGGACTGGAGCGCGACAAGCAGTGGTTCACTGCTGGCGTTCATGACCGTATTTCAGGTTATCGCCGCCCTTGTCATGCCCGCCCTGGCCCATCGCAGCATCGACAGACGCCCGCTATTGACCATCAGCCTTGGCGCACAGGCGCTTGGTTTTATTGGTCTGGTGATGTGGCCACTGCAGTCGCCACACCTTTGGGTCGCGCTGATCGGTTTCGGGCTGGGCGCCTGCTTTGCCCTGAGCCTGATCCTGGTGCTCGACCACTGCCGCAAGCCCCACGAAGCAGGGCTGCTTGCGGGCTTCGTGCAAGGGGCAGGATTCCTGATCAATGCTGTATCGCCCTGGATGACGGGCTGGCTTCGCGAGCTGACGGGCAGCTTTGTCAGTGCCTGGTGGGTGCTGGCTGTGGTTGTTATGTCGATGCTGGTGTTAACCCGCATTTTCAGCCCTGCCAGTAATAGCCGGGCGGTATCTGCGTAAGGGGGCCGGGACGGTACAAGGCCCCCTTCAATTTCAGCAGCCGCTCAATACCGGTTTCAGGCGCTCGCCCTCGAAGAACATCGGTCGCAGGCGCACGCCCACGCTATTGCCGATGAACGCAGCCACCAGCCACACCCAGCCATGCAGGCTGCCCGAGGCGATGCCGCTGAAGTACGCGCCAATGTTGCAGCCGTAGGCCAGGCGCGAGCCGTATCCGAGCAGCAGACCACCGATCACCGCCGCTACCAGCGAACGGGCCGGGATTTTCAGGCTGGGGGCAAAGCGCCCGGCCAGGCCTGCGGCCAGAAGCGCACCGAGGATGATGCCGATGTCCATGACACTGGTGATGTCTTCCCACACCGGTGCGGCCAGCGCCTTGGCATTGCCCGGCATCTGCCAGAAGCCCCAGCTGGCAACATCGACCCCCAACCCGCTCGCCGCCTTGGCGCCCCACAGCGCGAACGCCGAAGTGATGCCCCACGGCCGCCCGGCCAGCGCCAGCGTGGCGTAGTTGAGCAAGGCCAGGGCAATCGCCCCCCATACCAGTGGCCACGGCCCACGCAAAAAGCGGCGCAGGCCCCGGTGCTCACTGGTTACGCCCTCTTCAAGCGCACCGTGACGGGCCTTTTCCAGGCGCACGGTCACCAGTGCAATAACCGCGAACGCGGCCAGGCTCACGAGCAATGCCGGCATTACGCCAAAGCTTTTGACGATGGACGTCGCCGGGAATGAAGGCAGCGCAAACCACCAGTCCACGTGGTGGGTCGCGATCAACGAACCGCAAATAAAGAAGAACAGGGTCACCAGCATGCGCGCATTACCGCCACCGACAGTGAACAGGGTTCCGGACGCACACCCGCCGCCCAGCTGCATGCCGATGCCGAAAATGAAGGCACCGAACACCACCGAAATCCCGATGGGTGCCACCAGCCCGACCACCGGCTGACCGAACAGGGTGCCCGCCCCCAGCGCGGGGAAAAACAGCACCGCCGCCACGGCCAGCATCACCATTTGCGCACGCAGGCCTGCGCCACGGCGATCATTGATAAACACCCGCCAGGCCGAAGTGAAACCAAAGGCGGCGTGATAAAGGGTCAAGCCCAGGGCCGCGCCGACCATCAGCAACAGCACCTGGCGCGAGCCGACGCTGTTCTGCAGGAACACGGCGCCAAACAACAGAATGACGAAAGCCACCAGCGGCGCGAGCGGCTTGCGCGCAGGTGTCAGGGTAAGAGAGCTGCTCATGAGGTATCTCGGTACGTGTGGTTTCGGTTGATAGAGAGGACGCCGAGTATACCCTTGGGATACACACCCCGAGCGAGGATGTACCTGAAACATCTCGCCGCCTGAATCGCTGGCAAGCCAGCCCCCACAGGTTTTATGCCACGCATCAAACCTGTGGGGGGGCGAACCCTTTCGGGCTGGCCGCGAACAGTGTCTCTACATCCCCAGAAAGTTCGGCAGTGCCAGGGAAACGAAAGGCACATAGGTCACCAGCACCAGGAAGGCCAGCATCACCAGCAGCCACGGCGATACCGCCCGCACCACGCGGGTCAGCGGCATGCCCGTAACTGCCGAGGTGACAAACAGGTTGAGGCCGGTGGGTGGTGTGATCAGCCCGATTTCCATGTTCACCACCATGATGATGCCCAGGTGGATCGGGTCGATGCCCAGTTGCATGGCGATCGGGAACAGAATCGGCGCGAGGATCAGGATGATCGCGGACGGCTCCATAAAGGTGCCTGCCACCAGCAGCACAATGTTGACCACCAGCAGGAACTCGACCGGGGTAAAGCCCTGTTCAACCACCCAGGCCGTGATCGACTGCGGGATCTGCTCGGTGGTCAGCACATGGGCGAAAAGCATGGCGTTGGCGATGATGAACATCAGCACCACGCTCAGTTTTCCCGCCTCGATAATCACCTTCGGGCATTCGCGAACAGTCATGTCCTTGTAGATGAAGATGGCCACGAACGCAGCATAGACCGCAGCCACGGCAGCAGCTTCGGTCGGGGTGAACATGCCCGAGTAGATGCCGCCCAGAATGATCACGATCAGCATCAGCCCCCAACCGGCCTTGCGCCCTGCGGTCAGGATTTCCTTGAACGAGGCCCGCGGCAGCGCAGGCATGTTTTTGACCCTGGCCATGATGTAGATGGTGATCATCAACACGACGCCCAGCAGCAGGCCCGGTACCACACCGGCCATGAACAGCTTGCCCACCGAAGTTTCGGTCGCGGTGGCGTAAACCACCATGACGATCGACGGCGGAATCAGGATGCCCAGGGTGCCTGCGTTGCAGACGATACCGGCGGCGAAGTCCTGCTTGTAGCCGGAGCGCACCATGCCGGCGATGACGATAGAGCCGACCGCCGCCACCGTGGCCGGCGACGAGCCGCTCAATGCCGCGAACAGCATGCAGGCAAGGATCGCAGCGATGGCCAGGCCACCCTTGATGTGCCCCACACAGGCGTTGGCAAAGTCGATCAGGCGCCGGGCCACGCCGCCGCTGGTCATGAATGCGCCGGACAGCAGAAAGAACGGAATGGCCAGCAGCGTGTAGTGCTCGCTGGTTTCAAACAGCTTGATGGCCAGCGAACGCACCGAGTCGTTGCTGAAGAACAGGATGGTCATGGCCCCGGACAACCCCAGGGAAATGGCCACGGGAATGCCGATAAACATCAGCACGAACAGGGCGACAAACAGGAAAGCGATCGTCATTTGATGTGCTCCGACTTGTCGTTTTCGGCCAGTTTCACGGCGTCATCCACTTCACTGTGCAGGCCCAGGCCTTGCTGTTTGCCCTGCAGGATGCGGACAAATATTTGCAGGAAACGCACGAACATCAGGGCAAAGCCGATGGGCACGATCATCACGATATGCCACTGACGAATGCCGAAACGGTCCAGGTCTTCTGCACCGGTACCGACCCGGTACAGCGTGGCGACCCACTGTTCGCTGGAGTACGCCATCAGGGCGCAGTAGCCCAGGCAGATGGCGACTGCGAGCAAGGCGATGCGCCTCTGGTTGGCGGGGTTGAACTGGCGCACCAGCAGGTCGACGCCAATGTGTGCGCCAATGCGCACGCCCCAGGCCAGGCCCACAAAGATCAGCCAGCCGAACATGGCCTTGGTCAGCGCCACGCTCCAGGTCATTTCCTGGGCGACGTACAGAATCGAGTCGCCGACGCCGAGCATGGCCTCGTTGGCGAAGGGCAGCGAATCCCCCAGTGAGTAGAAAACGCCATAAAGGTTGTTGAACACCACGTACATGAAAGTGACCAGGGTCATGCCTGCAAGCAGGAACGCCACCAGCACTTCTTCCGCGTGATTCCAGACACGAACGACAGCGTGCATGGGTTATCTCCCTAGAAAGAGCGGTCGAGAAGCGAGCAATGGGACCGATGAAGCCCGGGCGGCATGCGGGCCACCGGCTTTCGCGCTGCAGACGTTGCCGCTGGCGATCCCCACGGGACCGCCCACGACTGTCATCGGTCCTGGCCGCGCTTAGCTGCTTTGGTTGGCTTGCTCGGCGGCCTTGATCAGATCGACGCCTATATCACCCTCGAACTTCTTCCACACCGGGCGCATGGCCTCACGCCACATTTCGCGCTGCTCAGGGGTAAGGATGATGATTTCGCTGGTGCCCGCGTCGACGATCCGCTGCCGGGAAGCCGCGTTCAACGCCTCGGCCTGCTTGTTAACCTCGACCGTGACCTCGGCCATGACCGCATCCAGGGTGCTGCGCACGTCAGCGGGCAGACCGTTCCAGAACTTGGTGTTGGTGATCACCATGTAGTCGATGGCGCCATGATCGGACTCGGTGAAGAACTTCTGCACCTCATACACGTTCTGGCTCTCGTAGTTCGACCAGGTGTTCTCGGTGCCATTGACCACGCCGGTCTGCAAACCCTGGTAGACCTCCGCAAAGCTCATCTTGCGCGGCGCGGCGCGAAGGGCCTTGAACTGCTCATCCAGAACCGCGGACGCCTGCACCCGGAACTTCAGGCCACGGGCATCCTTGGGCTCGTACAACGCCTTGTTGGCAGACAACTGCTTCATGCCGTTGTGCCAATAACCCAGGCCGGTCAGGCCCTTGCCCTCCATGGATTTGAGCAGGGCCTGACCTTGCGGGCTCTGCTGGAAGCGGTCGAGCGCATTGATGTCGTTGAACAGGAACGGCAAGTCAAAGATCTGGATCGGCCTGGAATAGTGCTCGAACTTGGCCAGCGACGGCGCCAGCAGTTGCACGTCCCCCAGCAGCAGCGCTTCCATTTCCTTGCCGTCACCGAACAACGAGGAGTTCGGATAGACCTCGACCTTGACCTGCCCGGGCAGACGCTCTTCAGCGAGCTTTTTGAACAGCAGTGCGCCCTGCCCCTTGGGCGTGTGCTCGGCGACGACGTGGGCGAACTTGATACTGATGGGATCGGCAGCGCTCGCAAAACCTGCGAATAACGGGAATGCGCAGACCAACGCCTTTAGGGTGTGCTTGAACATGGGTACATACCTCTTGTTGTTATAAGTTTGGTAGTGCCTGGTGTTGCCTTCACTTCGTTTGATGCAAATGCCCCGCGCCTCACGACTCAGGCATACGGCGAACCGGCTCGCCGCAAAACTCGTCGGGCATGTTCGATCACTGGCGCATCGACCATTTGCCCGTCGACCACGAACACCCCGTCCCCGCTGGCGACCGCCGCCAGAACCCGCCGGGCCCGGTCGAGCTCTTCATGACCGGGCATGAAGGTGTCGTGAATCAGTGCAACCTGACCGGGGTGGATACACAACAGGCCGCCAAACCCCATATCCCTGGCATCGGCAGCCATGCGGGTCATGCCTTCCATGTTCTTGATGTCCGGGAATACGCTGTCCAGCGGCGGCGCCAAATGTGCCAGCGTGCTATGCAGGAGAATCGCGTAGCGCGCCTGGTCGAGAATCCGTTGCGAAGCGTCAGTGCCGCTGGCCAGCCCCAGATCCAGCCCCAGATCAAGTGCGCCGAACGTCAGACGCCCGACCCCGGCCGCCTGGGCAATGGCCGGCAACTCCAGCAGGCCTCTGGCGCTTTCGATGATCGGCCAGACGGGCTTGCCGCACGCCGCAGCCAGCCCGACCTGAGCGGCGCTTTGGGCCTTGGGCAGCAACACGGCCACCACCCCCGGCTGACGCCCGCATAACGCCAGATCAGCCGCCTGCTGTGGGTGATCCGGTGCATTGATACGTACCAGCACCCGCGCCTGGGGGTTGGCATCCAGGAAGGCGTCCAGATTGGCCCGCGCCTGCACCTTGAGGTTTTCTGCGACGGCGTCCTCAAGGTCGACAATGACCGCATCGGCACCGCTGCCCAGTGCCTTGGCAATCCGCTCGGGCCGGGTAGCCGGGACAAACAGCGCTGAACGAATAATGGTTTGATCCATGAAAATGCTCCGTGCCGGTAGGCGAGGCAAAAGCCTCACACCGCTCCCTGTTGGTGAAGACGCTGGATGACATCCGCCCCATAACCCAGTTCGGTCAGCAGGCTGTCGGTGTGTTCCCCCAAATGCGGCACCGCATCCATACGCGGTTCAAAAGCGTTGTTGCGACCCGGAGGCAGCAGCGCCGGCAGCTTGCCCGCGGGGCTGTCCACCTCGCGCCAGCGATCGCGGGCCTGAAGTTGCGGATGCGCCCAAACCCCTGCCATGTCGTTGACATGGGCGTTGGCAATCGACGCCGCGTCGAGCCGCGCGATGACCTCATCGGCGCTCATCTGCGCAAAGGCATCAACGATGATGGCCCGCAACTCGGCACGGTTCTGCGAACGCCGCGCGTTTGCATTAAAGCGTATGTCTTGCGCCAGCCCCGGCTGTAGCAACACCTTGTTGCAGAACTGCTGCCATTCACGTTCGTTCTGCAGGCCGAGCATCACCGTGCCGCCGTCACCTGCCGGGAACGGGCCATAGGGATAGATAGTGGCGTGTGCGGCACCGGCTCTGGGAGGCGGCGCAGCACCGTCGTAAGCGTAATACAACGGGTAGGTCATCCACTCCACCAGGCTTTCCAGCATCGATACATCGATGCGGCTGCCCTCACCGGTCTTGTCGCGCAGCAACAGTGCCGACAGCACGCCGGTGTAGGCATACATGCCCGCCGCGATATCGGCAAT
>JBILYW010000632.1:0-2612 GCA_044377555.1 Pseudomonas sp. | reverse complement strand
AGCGCGCAGCACAAGGGGCTTCTGCGCGCAATTCAGGGTACGCCGTGGCCCACGAAAACCCGGGTGACGGCGAGCTGATCGGCACCGGCGGGTTTGCCGGCTTTGCCGTGGACTCATCGATTGGCCAAGCGGCCGGCGATGAGGTGCGCATGCGGATTGCCCGCCACAACATTGATTGCGAGTACCGGGAATCGGGTTACTACTTTGCGGTAAACGATCCAGGCAAGCTGACCCATGTCGAGGCCAAACTCCAAACCCTGAGTGCCGTGGGCGCATCCGCGCAGTTTCTGGAAGGCGCGCAACTGGCACAAAAACTCGGCACCGGGCATTACCAGGCCGCGATCTGGTGCGGCAATGGCAACGCGTTGCTGCAGCCTGCGAAATACGTGAAGGGCCTCCTGGATGCATTGCCGGCCAATGTCACGCTCTTTGAAAACACCGACATCACCGCACTGGAACGCTTGAGTGGCGGGCTTGTGCGGGCTCGCGGCACCCAGGGCAGCATTGAGGCCAGGCAAGTGCTGGTCTGCCTGAATGCCTTCATTCCCCGTGCCGGGATCACCAACAGCGCGACCTTCCCCATGGAACTCAGCGCCAGCCTGACCCGTCCGCTGACCGACAAGGAATACCAGGCCATCGGCAGTGTCGAACCCTGGGGCGTGCTGTCGACCCGTCCGCTGGGCGCCACGGTGCGCCTGACACCTGATCGCCGGGTGATGATCCGCAACACGGCGCAATACCGTACCCGGGATTTATCCACCCGTGATCTGTTGCAGCGGCGCAAACACCATGTACTGGGTTTGCAGCGGCGTTTCCCCGGGCTGGGCGAACAAGACATTCACTACACCTGGACCGGGCATCTGAGCGCCAGCCGCAGTGGTCAGCCTTACTTTGCCAAAGTCGAAGACGGGATTTATGCCGTGGCCGGGTGCAATGGCTCCGGTGTTGCCCGCGGCACCCTATGGGGCCGCCTGCTTGCCGAACTGGCATCCGGCGCCAGCTCTGCGCTGTTGCAGTCGGTCATGGACCGGGCCCGGCCGGGCTGGCTCCCGCCCCGCCCGTTCTTCGATATCGGCGCCGTGCTGCGAATGCGCGTAGAGGCCGTCAGGGCCAAAACCGAAATCTGAAACCCCCTTGCCAGCCAAGAATAAAAGCTCCTTAAAAGGTGATTGGACATGCACATCAACACGGTTTCCCTTGCGGTCATGCTCGCAGCGTTTTCCACCGTCAGCCACGGGGACGAGAGCGTCAATATCTCCAACTGGAACGGCTATATTGCCGACGACACCCTGACCACGTTCACCAAAGAAACGGGGATCAAGGCCACCTACGACATCCATGACAGCAACGAAGTGCTGGAGTCCAAGTTGATGACCGGCAATACCGGTTATGACGTGGTCAGCCCTTCGAACCACTTCCTGTCCCGACTGATCAAGGCCGGCGCCATCCAGAAGCTGGACCGCAGCCAGTTACCGAACTGGAAAAACCTCGACCCGGTACTGATGAAGAAACTGGAAGTGAACGACCCGGGCAACCAGTATGGCTACCCCTACATGTGGGGCACGGCGGGGATTGGTTACAACGTAGAGAAGATCAAGGCGATCTTTGGCACCACTGATGTCACCCGGTCATGGAGCCTGTTTTTTGATGAGCAAAACATCAAAAAGCTCAGCCAGTGCGGTGTGGCGATCATCGACAACCCGACCCAGGTACTGCCGATCACCCTTAATTACCTGGGCTTGCCACACCATAGCCACGAACCGGAAGACTACAAGAAAGCCGAACAGGCGCTGTTAAAAATCCGCCCCTATGTTCAGTACTTCCACGCGTCCAAGTACATCAGTGATCTGGCCAACGGCAATATCTGTGCGGTGATCGGTTTTAACGGCGACGTCGTGCAGGCAGCGGCCAGCGCCAGGGAAGCCAAAAACGGGATCACTATCGCGTACTCGATCCCCAAGGAAGGCTCGACGCTGTGGCTCGACATGGTGGTCATGCCAAAAGGCGCGCCCCATGAAAAGAACGCCTACACCTACATGAACTACCTGCTGACCCCGCAAGTGATCGCCAATATCAGCAACCATATCCACTACGCCAACCCCAACCTTGCGGCGCACGCCGACCTGTCGCCGGACGTGAAGCAGGACCCGGCGATTTATCCGTCAAAAGAGGTGGTGGATACCTTGTTCACCGTAGAAGACCTGCCCGCAAAAATCGCACGCCTGAGCACCCGCTTGTGGACCAAGCTTAAAACCAATACCTGATCAACCAGGTTGGGCCCGGTCCCTGTGGGAGCAGGCTTGCCTGCGATGCGTACGACTCGGAGCAACATGCAGACCGCAGTGACGCCATCGCGGGCAAGCCCGGCTCCCACAGGTATTGCCGTGAGTTACTGAACGCTTACAACAAGAACCGGTCTGTCACATTGCGCCGCTCATTGTCATCACGCACGTCGTAACTGACGGTGGTAGCAATGTTGGCGTGGTGGGCCAGTTTTTGTGCGATGGACACGTCGTACTCTTCAATCACGCGGGTGATGAACGATCGCCGAAAGTCGTGGGGCATGATGTCGACCCCTACCTGCCTGCCCCGCTGCTTGGCGATGTAGTAGA
>JBILYW010000631.1:0-2613 GCA_044377555.1 Pseudomonas sp. | reverse complement strand
GCGCTGGAGCGGATCAAGAACAGCTTCAACTCCTACCCGCTCGACCGTGTGGCGATAGCGGGTGCGGCAGCGGCGTTTGCAGACCGCGAGTACTTCGAACACACCTGCAAGTTGGTGATCGACAGCCGCGAGCAGGTCGTGGGCCAATTGAAGGCGCTGGGTTTTGAGGTGCTGCCGTCGGCGGCGAACTTTATCTTTGCCCGCCACCCTGAGCATGATGCGGCGGCGCTGGCAGCCAGGCTGCGCGAGCAGGGTGTGATCGTGCGTCACTTCAAGCAACTGCGCATTGCCCAGTTCTTGCGCATCAGCATCGGCACGCCGGAGCAGAACGCGGCGCTGATTGAAGGGTTGTCGGAGCTGTAGCCGCGGCCTTACGCCAGCCCTCTCCCCTGGGAGAGGGCTGGCGTGCTTATTGATTCTTCTGCGGCGGCTGCTCTGGCGGCGGGCGCAGGCCCACTTCAGCGGTGAGCTTGTGCTCCTGGCCGTTGCGCATGACCTGAATCGTGATCTTGTCCGACGGTTTGATCCGCGCCACCTGATTCATCGAGCGACGACCATCGTTGGCGGGCTCGCCATCAATGCTCAAAATCACGTCCCCCACTTGCAGACCGGCTTTTTGCGCCGGGCCATCACGGAAAATCCCCGCGACCACAATCCCCGGGCGGCCACTGAGCCCAAACGACTCGGCCAGTTCCTGGGTCAACGGTTGCACTTCAATCCCCAGCCAGCCGCGAATCACCTGCCCGTGCTCGATGATCGACTTCATGACTTCCATGGCCAGATTGATCGGGATCGCAAAACCGATCCCCTGGGAGCCGCCGGACTCGGAGAAAATCGCGGTGTTGATCCCGGTCAGGTTGCCATTGGCATCCACCAGCGCTCCGCCCGAGTTGCCCGGGTTGATCGCGGCGTCGGTCTGGATGAAGTCTTCGTAGTTGTTCAAGCCCAACTGGTTACGCCCCGTGGCGCTGATGATGCCCATGGTGGTGGTTTGACCCACACCAAACGGGTTGCCAATCGCCAGAGCGATATCGCCGATGCGCAGGGTGTCCGAGCGGCCGATGGTGATCGCCGGCAAGTTCTTCAAGTCGATCTTCAGCACCGCCAGGTCAGTCTCGGGGTCGCTGCCAATGATGCGGGCATGTGTTTCGCGGCCGTCCTTGAGCGCCACCACGATCTGGTCGGCACCTGCGACCACGTGGTTGTTGGTCAGCAAGTAGCCTTCGGGGCTCATCAGCACCGCCGAGCCGAGGCTGGACTCCATACGTTTTTGCTTGGGCTCGTTGTTGCCGAAAAAGTGCCGGAACTGCGGGTCTTCAAACAGCGGCTTGGCGTTTTTGTTCACCACCTTGGTGGTGTACAGGTTGGCCACCGCAGGCGCTGCACGGGTTACGGCATCGGCATAGGTCACGGGCCCTTGCTGCATGTAGCTGGTTTGTGGCGCTTGTTGCAGATTAACGTCCAGGCTCGGCAGCCCGACCCATTGCGGGTAACGCTGAATAATCAGCAAAGCGATAAGCACGCCAGCCAGCAATGGCCAGCCAAAGAAACGCAAAGCCTTAAACATTGAACTCGATCCTGAAGGTTGCAGAGCCATCTCGACGGCCCATAATGGCGCCATTATACGAGGGCCGTCGGCCTCTGAACGCTTATTTAGGAGTCTTTTATGGCTGTTGCCCTGAGCACGCTGGTAGAAGAAGCAAATCGCTATCTCAACTGTGGCGCCATTGGCGATTATTGCCCCAACGGCCTGCAGGTCGAAGGCCGGCCCCAGGTGATGCGCATCGTCAGTGGCGTGACCGCCAGCCAGGCTTTGCTGGATGCAGCGGTCGAGGCTCAGGCCGACCTGGTGCTGGTGCACCATGGTTACTTCTGGAAGGGCGAAGACCCCTGCGTGACCGGTATGAAGCAGCGTCGTCTCAAGACCCTGCTCAAGCACGACATCAGCCTCCTGGCTTATCATTTGCCGCTGGACCTGCACCCTGAGGTGGGCAACAACGTGCAATTGGCGCGGCAGCTGGACATCACCGTCGAAGGGCCGCTAGACCCGGGAAATCCGAAAGTGGTGGGGCTGGTGGGTTCTCTGGCCGAACCTGTCACGGCCCGCGACTTTGCGCGCCGTGTTCAAGAGGCGCTGGGGCGTGAGCCGTTGCTGATTGAAGGCAGCGAGATGATTCGCCGCGTGGGCTGGTGCACCGGAGGCGGGCAGGGCTACATCGACCAGGCGGTGCTGGCGGGGGTTGATCTGTACCTGAGCGGCGAAGCCTCGGAGCAGACTTTCCACAGCGCCCGGGAAAACGACATCAGCTTTATTGCCGCCGGGCACCACGCCACCGAGCGCTATGGCGTGCAAGCCCTGGGCGATTACCTGGCCCGCCGCTTTGCCCTTGAACACCTGTTTATCGATTGCCCGAACCCGATCTGAATCCAAAACGCGTGGGAGCGAGCTTGCTCGCGAAGAGGCCATCAGCTGCATCGCTTTCGCGAGCAGGCTCGCTCCCACAGGCAATTACAGGCCAAACCCCGCGATCTATTCTTAGACCGTTTCGATCTAGTTGGCGCCATCTATAGAAGAGGGCGCTGTGCTAGCATTCGACCCTCGAACACGGCCCG
>JBILYW010000630.1:0-2614 GCA_044377555.1 Pseudomonas sp. | reverse complement strand
GAAGAGATTGTCCAGGAATGCAGCGCAGGCCTGATCAGAATCCGTCGCCAGGGCGAGCAACTGGCCTTTACTGCACCACCCCTGTTGCGTGCTGGTGCTGTCGAGGATGCGCTGCTGCAGCGTATCTGCCGTGGCCTGGGCATTGAGCCCCGGGCGGTGGAACAGGCGCGCTGGGTTGACAATGGCCCGGGCTGGGTAGCGCTGATGCTGCGCGACCGCGAACAGGTACTGGCTCTGGAGCCTGATTACGCACAGTTGCTGGGCCTGTCGATCGGTGTGGTGGCGCCTTGGAATGCCGAGCGTGATGGTGATGAAGCGCAGTTTGAAGTGCGTGCGTTTTGTGCAGGTGAAGGCATGCCCGAAGACCCGGTCACCGGCAGCCTGAATGCCGGGCTGGCGCAGTGGCTGATCGCGGACGGCCTTGCTCCGGCATGCTATGTGGCCAGTCAGGGCACGGCCATGGGGCGGGCGGGGCGGGTGTCCATCGAGCAGACTGGCGAGACGATCTGGGTCGGTGGTTCGGCTGTGACCTGTATCTCCGGGTACTTGAGCCTTTGACTGGAGCCGGGCGGGGGCTGCTTATGCCCCCTTGGCTTTCACCGCCCGCTTGGGTTTTGGCTTGGCCTTGCCTGCCGGGGCCTTGCGCTTTTTCTTCCACGCCGGTGCCGCACCCGACGGGCTGGCCGGGCCGCTGATGGTCATGGTCATGGCGCTGCAGCGCTCGATATGTTTGCTCATCCATGCCGCCTGTTTGGCGACAAATGTGTCGAGGGTCATTTCGCCGCTTTGCACCATGTCCAGCGCCTGTTCCCAGATGGCGGTGGTGCCCGGGTCGGCGATGGCGCGGGGCACCGCGTCGATCAGGCTGAAGGCGGGCGCCGTGGCGGCCAGGGCCTTGCCGTTTTTGATCAGGTAGCCGCGATCCAGCAAGCCCTGGATGATCCCGGCACGGGTGGCTTCGGTGCCGATGCCGGTGGTGTCCTTGAGCTTTTGCTTGAGCAGCGGGTCTTGCACCAGTTTGGCGACGTTTTTCATCGCCTTGATCAGGTCGCCTTCGGTGAAGGGTTTGGGCGGCTGGGTCCACAGGTCTTTGAGATGGATGTTGGCGATCGCGCAGTCCAGACCTTCGCGCAATAGCGGCAAGGGTTGCGGTGCCGGGGCTTCGCGGCCCTTGGCCGGGGCCAGGGCTTCGGGCAGGGCGCGCTTCCAGCCGGGTTCGACAATCTGCTTGCCAACGGCCCGCAGGTTTTGGCCTGCACAGTCGAAGTCGGCCTGGGTGCGGTCGTATTCGTGGTTGGGCAGGAACTGCGCCAGGTAGCGTGCGCGAATCAGCGTGTACACGGCGCGGTGTTTGCCGGTCAGTCGCTCGAGGTTTTTGGCCGCTGCCGTGGGAATGATGCCGTGGTGGGCGCTGACCTTGGCGTCATTCCAGGCCCGTGAGCGGCGTTGCGGGTCGAGATAACCGGCCAGGGGCGCAAGTGCCGGATCAGCCTGCTGCAAGGCCGCCAGAATGGCCGGTGCTTCGCCGTGCTGGCTTTGCGGCAGGTAGCCGCAATCGCTGCGCGGGTAAGTCACGACCTTGTAGGTTTCGTACAGCGCCTGGGCGATGTCGAGGGTTTCCTGGGCGCCGAGGCCGAGTTTTTTCGAACACACTTCTTGCAGGGTGCCGAGGTCGAACGGCAGGGGGGCCACTTCGCGCATGCGCTCGGTGCGCAGCTTCATCACCCGGGCGCTGCTGGCGCTGTTCATCGCGGCGGCGGCCTGTTGGGCGTGGGCCTGGTTGAGGCAGCGGTCCTGGTCGTCGCAGGTGTCGGGGTTGGCGCGCCATTGTGCGGTGAACAGTTGCCCGTCGTGTTTGAGCTGCACATCAATGGCCCAGTACCCCACGGGTATAAAGTCGCTGATGCTGCGGTCCCGGTCGACCACCAGCCGCAGTGTCGGGGTTTGCACCCGGCCTACGGGCAGCACGCCCTGATAACCGGACTGACGCCCCAGCAGGGTGAACAGGCGGCTCATGTTCATCCCGATCAGCCAGTCGGCCCGCGAGCGGCCCAGGGCCGAGTGGTAGAGATTGAAGGTTTCGGCGCCGGGCTTGAGGGCGGCCAGGGCCTTGCGGATGGACGCGTCGTCCAGGGCCGAGAGCCACAACCGCTGGACCGGCCCGCGATAACGGCAGTGGTCGAGCAGTTCGCGGGCGATCATCTCGCCTTCGCGGTCGGCGTCGGTGGCGATGACCAGTTCGCTGGCTTCACCCAGCAGACGCTTGACTGCCTTGAACTGGCTGGCGGTCTTGGGTTTGACGCGCATTTTCCATTTTTCGGGAATGATCGGCAGGTCGGCCAGCACCCAGCGCTTGTAGCGCTCGTCGTAGGCGTCGGGCGGGGCGGTTTCCAGGAGGTGGCCGATGCACCAGGTCACGGTGGCGTTGGGCCCCACCCAGCAGCCATCACCGCGTCGGCTGGCACCGAGCACGGCAGCAATATCTTTGGCCTGGGAAGGTTTTTCACACAGAAACAGCCGCATAGCTCCACTCATTGATCATGCCGCGCAGAAGGTGCACAGCATGGGCAGAGACGGGCGCGAGGGCAAGTGTTTTTACTGTTGATATGTACAG
>JBILYW010000113.1:0-8061 GCA_044377555.1 Pseudomonas sp. | reverse complement strand
CTGGCGGTCAATCTGACCCCGACCTGGTTCCAGGTCTTGCCGGGCGTCGATATGTTCATGCCGCTGTCCTACAACGTTGGCCTCAAGGGCAACTCGGCGGTCCAGCTGGGCGGCAACGAGAATGCCGGCAGCTACTCCATCGGCGTTGCGGCGGACATCTACCAGAAGTACAAGCTCGACCTGAAATACGTCGATGCCTTTGGCCCTTTCGATACCTGCGAAACCGGCTTCGACAACAACACTCCCGGAACCAATGGTCTGTACCAGTGCATCCCCGGCCAGATCACCTCACAGGCCGGTCTGTCACCGCTGTTGAAGGACCGCGGGATGGTCACGGCTTCGTTCAAGACCACCTTCTGATTGACGCTCGAATTATAAAAACAAGTGGAGAGAATTCAGATGAAATTTCCAAGCAGTGTGCTGGCAATTGCCCTGGCAGCGGTGATCGCCGGCCAGGTCCAGGCGGGCGTATCGGCCCAGGAGGCCGCGAAGCTGGGCACCAGCCTGACCGGGGTGGGCGCCGAGATGGCGGGTAATGCCGACGGTTCGATCCCGCCCTACAAAGGCGGGCTGACCACGCCCCCCGCCAGCTTCAAGGCCGGTGACAGCATGCGCCCCGACCCCTTCGCCGACGAGAAACCGCTGCTGGTGATCGATGGCAAAAACGTCGATCAGTACAAGGGGCAGTTGACCGCCACCACGGCGGAGCTGGCCAGGCGTTACCCCTCTTACCGCATCGACGTGTATCCCACTCACCGCACGGTCGCCTTGCCTGCGGCGGTACTGGAAAACAGCCGTAAAAACGCCACCGACGCCCGGAGCCTCAACGGCGGTCTGGCCATCGACAACGTACTGCCCGGCGTGCCGTTCCCGATCCCGCAGTCAGGCAGCGAGGCCATGTGGAACCACCTGCTGCGTTACCTGGGGACCAATATCAGCAGCAAATATGACTCCTGGAACGTCGATGCGGCGGGGGTGCCGACACTGTCCACCACAGCACTGGCGTTCATGAATTATCCGATCTACGAAAACATGGCCAGGCCGGTGGCCGGCAACGATATTTTTTACCAGATGAAGCTGTACTACACCGGTCCGGCGCGCCGTGCGGGTGAGGCGATCATGCTCAAGGACTCGGCCGACCCCCTGGCCCAGCCGCGCAAGGCCTGGCAGTACCTGCCCGGTCAGCGACGGGTCAAGCTCGCGCCGGACCTGGCCTACGACACGCCAAACCCGGGCACGGCCGGCACCAATACCTATGACGACACCTTCGTGTTCATGGGCGCGCTGGACCGCTACGACTGGAAGCTGGTGGGCAAGCAGGAACTGATCGTGCCCTACAACACCTACCGCCTGACCTACGCCGACCAGGCCAAGGCGCTGACCACCGCCAACCATATTGCCCCCGACTACGTGCGCTGGGAGAAACACCGGGTGTGGGTGGTGGAAGCCACGCTCAAGCCGGGTGCGCGACATATCTACCACAAGCGCCGTTTCTACCTGGATGAAGACAGCTGGATCGCGCTGGCCTCCGACCAGTATGACGCCAGCGGCAAACTCTACCGGGGGGCCTTCACCTTCCTGAGCCAGAGCTACGACAAGCAGACCCCCGACACCACGCCGTTCATGATTTACGACCTGGTGGGCGGCAACTACAACATCAACGGCATCGTCGGGCCGTACGGCGGCATCAAGTACATCGAGACTCTGTCCAAAGTGCAGTGGGCACCGGATGCCCTGGCAGGGGCCGGTATTCGCTGAGTGACCGTGGCTGACGCCGGGTTGCGCGCAGGTGCAGCGTGGCGTCGTACTCCTGGAAGGTGCGGTATGGGTTCTTTGAAAAAAATCACGCTGGCATTGCTCTGTTCAACCCTGGTGCTGTTGCCGGGTGGCGCCAGGGCGGCAGCTTATGTGGATGTACTGGAACTGCCGGCCGAGCCGAGCGCGCTGGCCGTACGCAGCCCTTTGGTGGGCATCACCCGGGCCGGTGAACGCCTGGTAGCCGTGGGGCAGCGAGGCCATATTCTGTATTCCGATGACGCCGGTCAGCGCTGGGTACAAGCCAGCGTGCCGGTGAGCAGCGACCTCAATGCCGTGTTTTTCCCCACGGCCACCCGGGGCTGGGCGGTGGGCAACGATGGTGTGGTGCTGCACAGCAGCGACGCCGGGGCGTCCTGGAGCAAGCAACTGGACGGCCGCCAGATTGGCGACTTGCTGGTCAGGCATTACACCGCACTGGCCACCGCCGAACCCGCCAGTGAGCAATGGCCCTTGTGGGTCGCCGAGGGCCAGCGCCTGGCCGCCGAGGGCGCCGACAAGCCGCTGCTCGACGTCTGGTTCGCCAACGACCGGCTGGGGTATGTGATCGGGGTGTTCAACCTGATCCTGCGCACCGAAGACGGCGGCCGCAGCTGGACGCCGTTCCAGGATCGCACCGACAACCCCCAGGGGTTTCACCTCAACGCGATCGCCTCGACCGGTGACGGGTTGTACATCGCCGGGGAGCAGGGCCTGCTGCTCAAATGGCAGGCTGACCGGCAGCGGTTCGCGGCCTTGCAGACCCCGTATCAGGGCAGCTTTTTCGGGGTGATCGGCAAGCCCGGTGAAGTGATCGTCTTTGGCCTGCGCGGCAATGTGTTGCGCAGCACCGATGGCGGCGAGCACTGGAGCCCGCTGAGCAGCGACCTGAAAGTCAGCATCACCGCCGCCCTCGTCAATCCTCAGGGGCAGTACGAGCTGTTTACCCAGACGGGGCAGGCGCTGCTGGGCCAGGCGCCCGGCACGCGGTTGCAGCTGTTGGCGCGACAGGCCCCGTCACCCGTGGCTGCAGCGGCGTTGGCGGCCGACGGTACGCGGGTAGTGGTGGGTAGCCGGGGTGCGCACGCACTGGCCGGCGAATAAGTCTTCGAACAATCAGAGCGAGAACCCAGACATGGGCAATATCAAGCAAGACACCATGCCGGTGATCCGCGATCTGCGTGACTTCGATCGCCAGTCCGGCAACCTGCTGGAGCGGCTGGTGTTCAACTACCGCCCGCTGTTCATGTTGTTGATGGCGCTGGTCACCGTGCTGCTGGGTTATATGGCGCTGACCCGTCTGGAACTGCGTCCCAGTTTCGAAAAAATGATCCCCCGGAGCCAGCCTTACATCCAGAACTACCTGGATAACCGCCAGTCGTTGCGCGGTTTGGGCAACTCGGTGCGGGTGGTGGTGGAAAACACCCGGGGCGATATTTTCGACCCCGCCTATCTGGATGTGCTCAAGCAGGTCAACGACCAGCTGTTCATCACCGAAGGCGTTGACCGGGCCTGGATGAAGTCGCTGTGGAGCCCGGGCGTGCGCTGGACGGAAGTCACCGAGGAAGGCTTTCAGGGCGGCCCGGTGATGCCCGGGACCTATCAGGGCTCACCGGCGGACATCGAGCAGCTGCGCCAGAACATCAACCGTGCCGGGATTGTCGGCAGCCTGGTGGCCAGCGACTACAGATCCAGCATGCTGATCGTGCCCCTGCTGGATAAAACCTCGGCCACCGGTCAGGGCATCAACTACCAGCAATTTTCGCGGCTGCTCGAAGAACAGCTGCGGGACAGGATCGAGTACGCAGGTGACAGCGCCGCACGCAAGTCCGGGGAGGAGGGCAAGGGTCAGTACAAGGTGCGGGTGATCGGCTTCGCCAAACTGATGGGCGACCTGATCGACGGCCTGATTCAGGTGATGATGTTCTTCGGCCTGGCCGTGATCACGTCGCTGGTGATCATCTATCTGTACACCCGCTGTGTGCGCAGCACCCTGCTGGTGGTGGGGTGTTCGCTGGTCGCCGTGGTCTGGCAGCTGGGCATCGTGGCCTGGCTGGGTTATGCCATTGATCCCTATTCGGTGCTGGTGCCGTTCCTGATCTTCGCCATCGGCGTGTCCCATGCGGCGCAAAAGATGAACGGCATCATGCAGGACATCGCCCGTGGCACCCACAAGCTGATAGCTGCCCGTTATACCTTCCGCCGGCTGTTTATCGCCGGTGTCACCGCGCTGCTGGCCGATGCGGTGGGCTTTGCGGTGCTGATGCTGATCGATATTCCGGTGATCCAGGACCTGGCCATCACCGCCAGTATCGGAGTGGCGGTGCTGATCTTTACCTCGCTGTTGCTGATGCCCGTGGCACTGTCTTACATCGGCGTCGGGCGCAAGGCGGCGGAGCGCGCCCTGGAAATCGAGACCCGCACGGACGGGCACAAAGGTTTCGGAAAACTCTGGGATCTGCTCGACCGTTTCACCACCCGCAAATGGGCCACGGGCGCGGTCCTGGTGGCGGTGCTGATGGGCATTGGCGGCTTTGCGGCCAGCCTGCACCTGCAAATCGGTGATCTGGACAGCGGCGCCCCGGAGCTGCGCGCCGACTCGCGCTATAACCGCGACAACGCGTACATCACCAGCCACTACGCGCTGTCCAGCGACCTGTTCGCGGTGATGATCAAGACCGCCCCGGAAGGTTGTCTGAACTACCAGACGCTGATCCTCGCCGACCGCCTGGCCTGGCAGCTGCAACAGTCGCCCGGGGTACAGGCAACGTCGTCGCTGGTGAACGCGGTGCGCCAGATCACGGCAGGCTCCTATGAGGGCAACCCCAAGCTCAACAGCATCCAGCGCAACCAGGACGTGCTCAACTATGCGGCCCAGCAGGCCTCGGTCAACTCCCCGGAGCTGTTCAACACCGACTGCTCGCTGATGCCGGTGATTGCCTTTCTCAAAGACCACAAGGCCCAGACCCTGGATGATGTGGTGGCCATTGCCGACAGTTTTGCCAAAGACAACAGCACCCCGGATCGCCAGTTCCTGCTGGCAGCCGGTACGGCGGGCATCGAGGCTGCGACCAATATCGTGGTGCGCGAAGCCAACCGCACCATGCTGCTTTACGTGTACGCGGCGGTGACGCTGTTCTGCCTGATCACCTTTCGCAGCTGGCGCGCCACACTGGTGGCCTTGCTGCCACTGGTGCTGACCTCGATCCTGTGTGAGGCGTTGATGGTGTTCATGGGCATCGGGGTGAAAGTGGCGACCCTGCCGGTGATCGCCCTGGGCGTGGGGATCGGCGTGGACTACGCGCTGTACTTGCTCAGCGTGCAACTGCATTACCAGCGCCAGGGCCTGTCGCTGGGCGAGTCGTACCGCAAGGCGGTGTCGTTTACCGGCCGGGTCGTGGGGCTGGTGGGCATCACCCTGGCGGCCGGCGTGGTGTGCTGGGTCTGGTCGCCGATCAAGTTCCAGGCCGACATGGGCATCCTGCTGACCTTCATGTTCCTGTGGAACATGCTGGGGGCGTTGATCCTGATTCCGGCTTTGTCGTACTTCCTGTTGCGCGAGCCTGCGTTGCGCCGCCATGCTGGAGCAGATGAGTCAGCAACGGTGTGCACCCGCGAGAACACCAACGGTAAACCATCGGGCATGCGCCATGCCCTCACAACGTCTGAATAACCGGATCGGGAAGATCAGTCATGCTGAAAACAAAAATAATTCCACCAGCCCCCGGCGCGTATGCGTACCCGTTGTTGATCAAGAGCCTGCTGCTGTCGGGTGAGCGCTACGGCGCCACCAACGAGATCGTCTACGCCGACAAACTGCGCTACAGCTACACGACCCTCAACCAGCGCATTCGCCGGCTGGCCAATGCGCTCACTGCGGCAGGGGTCAAGGCCGGGGACACCGTGGCCATGCTCGATTGGGACAGCCACCGCTACCTGGAATGCTTTTTTGCGGTACCGATGATTGGCGCCGTGCTGCACACGGTCAATATTCGTCTGTCCGCGGATCAGGTGCTTTACACCATGAACCACGCCGAGGATGACCTGGTGCTGGTGCATGATGATTTTGTGCCCTTGATCGAGCAGATCCATGACCGGCTGACCACCGTCAAAGGCTTTATCCGGCTCTCGGACAACGCCGCGCCCGACACGCCGCTGCCGCTGCTGGGGGAATATGAAAACCTGCTGGCCCGGGCCTCGCCCGACTATGACTTCCCCGACTTTGATGAAAATTCGGTGGCGACGGTTTTCTACACCACGGGTACCACCGGCAGCCCGAAAGGGGTGTATTTCACTCACCGCCAGCTGGTGCTGCATACCCTGACGGCCACGGGGTCACTGAGTGGCTACCAGAGCATGCCGCTGGTGCGCTGCGATGACGTCTATATGCCCATCACCCCGATGTTCCACGTGCATGCCTGGGGCGTGCCGTATGTGGCGACCCTGATGGGGATCAAGCAGGTGTACCCCGGGCGCTACGAGCCCAACAGTCTGGTCCGGCTGTTTCGCGAAGAGAAGGTCACGTTCTCCCATTGCGTACCGACTGTCTTGCAAATGATCCTGGGTTGCGACGAGGCGAAGAACACGCGCCTGGACGGCTGGAAAATGCTCCTGGGCGGCAGTGCCCTGACCCTGGGGATTGCCGCCCAGGCCAGCGCCAAAGGCATCCAGGTACACAGTGGCTACGGCATGTCCGAGACCTGCCCGTTACTGTGCACCAGCTACTTGAGCGGGGCCGAGCTCGAACAGTCCACGCAAGCGCAGCTCAGCCTGCGCATCAAGACCGGGATGCCCACCCCGATGGTGGATCTGAAAATCATCGATGCCGACGGCCATGCCGTTGCCCACGATGGCGAGTCCCTGGGCGAGATCGTCGTGCGTGCGCCCTGGCTGACCCAGGGCTATTTGCACGAGCCCGAAAAAGGTGCCGAACTGTGGCAGGACGGCTGGATGCACACCGGCGACCTGGCTTCCATCGACCCTGCGGGCAGGGTGGAAATCAAGGATCGAATCAAGGATGTGATCAAGACGGGAGGCGAGTGGATCAGCTCCCTGGACCTGGAAAGCCTGATCAGCGAGCACGCCTCAGTGATCTCTGTGGCCGTGGTGGGCATTGCGGACGAGCAATGGGGCGAGCGACCCATGGCACTGGTGGTGTGTGCCCCCGGGCATGTACTCGATCAACCGATACTTGAAGCCCACTTGCAGCAGTTTGTGGCGTGTGGCCGGATCAACAAGTGGGCGATTCCCAAGCAGTTTGACTTTGTTGTGGAGATCCCGAAAACCAGTGTGGGCAAGATCAACAAGAAGCTGATTCGGGAGAACCAGCGCAATTGAGGTTTGCCTGACATACCGCGTAGCCTGCTTCGCGAGCAGGCTCGCTCCCACAGATTCAGCTCCCCTGTACCCGCCCCGGATAATTCATCACAAACTGCACATGGGCCTTCACGCCCGTGGCCAGGGTTTTATCGTCGACGGTGAAGTAGGGGCTGTGGTTGTTCGCCGCTTTGCTCATGTCCTGCCCTTCAGGTGTCGCGCCCAGGAAGACGAACAGTCCAGGCACCTTTTCGGCGTAGTACGAGAAGTCTTCGCTGGGTGAAAGGGATGACTCCAGCCGCTGCACCTTGCCCGGGGCGGCCAGTTCCAGTGCCGGGACCATCGCTGCCGTCAGTTGCGGATCATTGGTGGTGACCGGGGCATGGTTGACCAGCAGCAGGTCCGCTTCGGTCTCATAGGCACTGGCGATGCCTTGTACCAGCGGCGGCATTTTTTTCAGCAGGGTTTCACGTACCGCCGCGCTGTTGCTGCGGATGGTGCCGGTCATTTCCACCGTCTCGGGAATGATGTTGGCCGCCGAACCTGCATTGAGGGTGCCAACGCTGATCACGCCCATTCCCTGGGTCAGGTCGGCGCGCCGGCTGACCAGGGTTTGCAGGCCGTTGATGATGCCTGCGCTGGCCACCACCGGGTCAACTCCGCTCCAGGGCGCCGAACCGTGGGTCTGTTTGCCTTTGACGAGGATGCGAAAGCCGTCGCTGCTGTTGAGCACCGTACCGGCCTTGTAATACAAGTGGCCGGTTGGATAGCCCGCCATCACGTGCACACCGAAGATGGCTTCTACCTTGGGCGAGTCCAGGGCACCGTCGCGGATCATCGCCTGGGCGCCGATCAGGGTATCGTTTTCGAATTCGTCCACGTCCGCCGCACCTTCTTCGGCGGGCTGGAACAGGAACACCACCGTGCCTGCCACCTGGTCGCGATGTTCGG
>JBILYW010000112.1:0-8065 GCA_044377555.1 Pseudomonas sp. | reverse complement strand
ATATAGAGACGGCCAAAAGCGTTATGGGTTACGACAGACGACGTGATCGTGAGCACACGACTTGTGATTGAAAGGCAAACCATGACATCCAGGTGCCGGTCACGCTCGGTCAGGACCAACAACTCGGGAGCACTGAGCTCCACCAGAAAGAAATCGAGATAATCGCCTGCTTGCACCGCCCCTCGCTCGACCCCGGAAAACCCGCCGATGCGCTTCACACCAAAAAACGAAGAAATCACATCCCGTGTGCGCAAAGCCATGCGCATGAGCCATCCCTGCTCGGCCGTCATGAGGTTCCAGGCTTCAAGCGCAGTGATTTCAACAGGGAGTGTGAGCGATCTGCTCTCATGGTAATCAAGTTCGGACAGATTACGCAGAGTGTGAATAGCTGGTTTGACCATCAAATGCTATCTCCCTGATACACGTGAAAAGTCCTTTTGCCTGTCTTCTGGCGACTCACCAAGCGCTACTGAAAGGCCCGGGGCCATACTGCAAGTTCACTGCTCTACTCAGCGCCCCGGCTGCCATTGCGGATAGACCGCAAGCTGATCATCTTGCAGCCATGCAACGTCGTGCTCAGCCCAAATATGGTACTGAGCCCGAACCCCCGGGTCCTCGTCGAGAGTTGCCATCCGAACGATCACCGTCGAAGCGCCAGTTCGTTCTGCAAGCAGGTGGCAACCGCATAAAGAGCAAAAAAGGCGCAGCTTCCCGGGGGAGGATTCGTAATTGCTCAGCTTGTCCTCGCCCCTCGCCCAACGGAAGTGCTCACGCAATACCCCAGCAGTGGTGACGAATGCTGCAGCATGGGTTTTTCGACACGAGTGACAATGACAGTGGCTCACGGGCATGTCGATGCGGTCAATTTCATATTCGATGGCACCGCACGCGCAGCTTCCTTTCATCACATGATCCTTTGTTCTGAGTTCTTTCGGGCAGGACGGAAGGTTTAGCATAAATCCTGTTTGGGGCTAAGCGGTGATCAACAATCCACGCAGCAACAGTTCTAGCCCTGCAGTACCTTGTGCCAATCGAGTACTCCCCTCCTCACTGCCTGCTATCCAGAGTGCGGCTTCGGCGGAGTCGGAGATCGCTTGCAGACGATCGTCCATCTCGGCGTCGATTTGTTGTACCACGCGATCAACAATCCTTTTTTATCGCCAAAGTGGTGATAGAGCGCTCCACTGGTAGTGATCCTGTCTGGGGGGATGGATCGGCGCAGAATCCTATGTGGACTGCCAGGGCTGTTAGTGGTTGCCAACATAGCCTGCGCATTGGCACCAATGCATGGCGTGGATGCTGGTCGCCCGTGTTCTGGTCGGATTTTGCATGGGTGGTATTTGGGCTATTGCCGGAGGGCTAGCTTGTCGGCTTGCGCCTGATCACTCTGTAGGCTTAGCGACCTCCATCATCTTCGGAAGGGTGGCAGCAGCATCAGTACTGGGCGTTCCACTTGGTGCGTTGATCGGTGATTTTGCCGGGTGGCGCTGGGCCTTTGGCGGCATGGCCCTGTTCAGCGGGCTGGTACTCGCATTGCATCTTGCTGTTATACCCGCGCTGCCCGTTACTGGTTCGGTGAGTGTTCGCCAATTTCGTGAGCAGTTAGGCAACCAGAAACTGCTAGTTGGTCTGCTTTTAACACTACTGTTGGTAGCTGGTCACTTCATCGCCTTTACCTTCGTGCGCCCTTTACTGCTATCGGTGTCAGGATTTGAGGCTCAATGGGTTGGCGCACTACTGTTTGCCTACGGTTTCGCAGGCATTGCAGGTAACTTCCTGATTGGTATCCTCGCAGCGGGGCGCACGGCGTTAAGCTTGATAATGATCTCGCTGGGCCTGCTGCTAACTCCGGTTCTGTTCCTGACCCTTGGGGATTCAACCATCGGCGGCGGCGTGACGCTGGTAGTTTGGGGGCTGGCATATGGAGGGGTTTCGGTGGGCCTGATTACTTGGATGATGAAAGCCGCGCCGCGTGCCGTGGAGATAGCCACTGCGATGTATGTGGGTATGTTCAATGTTGGTATTGCACTTGGAGCATGGGCGGGTGGGTGGGTTTTCGACAGGTATGATCTGGCTACCAATCTGTGGTTTGCCGGTGCATGCGCCGCCGTCGCCTTATTACTGTCTTTCGGTATCCGCTTGGCTGAGCGCAAAACAGTAGCCGCCAGTCAGCAGGCTAATTCGGCAATGTACTGACTGACCGGAGACCGACTGAGATTATGGGACGCGCTGTATTTTCTGACCGGACTAAGAGCACTTGGCGGGAGTGCCCAGGGATTTTTGGTCCTCATTTTCACCGCCCGGGAGCTTCCATATGCCTGCCAACTTCTCACCAGGTGCTCCCCACGCGATGAGCGTTTTTCCATCGAGATAAGCGACCCTAGAGCTATGGATTACATCGCCAAAAAACGCCCTTCAGCAGCACCCTTCTCCAAACCCCAGAAACGACAAAGCCCGCCAAAAGGCGGGCTCTGCGGTGTAGCAATATGGCGGAGGCGATGGGATTCGAACTCATGGACCTGTTACAGTCGACGGTTTTCAAGACCGTTGCCTTAAACCACTCGGCCACACCTCCTAACGTTGTTTCGGGCGCCATAATACCTGAATGAAACACGTTGTCAAACTCTCTTGATCCCTTGTTTCAGAGCCTCTGCTATGATCTTTGCTACTTAACATTTCAAACCACAGGAGTATCGCCATGCGCGAACAGGATTACGCAGTTAATAACAGCGTGCAGGCCGAGCAGCTAGAGGTTAGCCGCGTCCTGCGCAACACTTACGGCCTACTGGCCCTGACCCTGGCTTTCAGCGGTGTGATGGCTTACATCTCCCAGCAGATGCGGGTCGGCTACCCAAATATTTTTGTTGTTCTCATCGGCTTCTACGGCCTTTTCTTCTTGACGAACAAGTTGCGTGACTCGGCATGGGGCCTGGTGTCCGCTTTTGCCCTGACAGGTTTCATGGGTTTCTTGCTGGGCCCAATCCTTAACCGCTTCCTGGGCATGCAGGGCGGCGCCGAGGTGGTGAGTTCGGCATTTGCAATGACGGCTCTGGTGTTTGGCGGCCTGTCTGCCTATGTGCTGATTACCCGCAAGGACATGAGCTTCCTGGGCGGTTTTATCACTGCCGGCTTCTTTGTTCTGCTGGGCGCGACGCTGGCGAGCTTCTTCTTCCAGGTCAGCGGCCTGCAACTGGCGATCAGCGCAGGCTTCGTGCTGTTCTCCTCGGTCTGCATCCTGTTCCAGACCAGCGCCATCATCCATGGTGGTGAGCGCAACTACATCATGGCGACCATCAGCCTGTATGTGTCTATCTACAACCTGTTCATCAGCCTGCTGCAAATTTTCGGCATCATGAGCCGCGACGACTGATAAACACCCGCTACACAAAAGCCCGCTTCGGCGGGCTTTTTGTTGTCTGCTGCAAGCATCTTTGGGCATCTGGCTTTATCATTGCCGCAGATTTGCTGACAGAGCCCCACCATGAAATTTGCCATTGCCCTTTATTCAGCAGCCCATGCGCCCTCCTCCCGCCGAGCCCTGCGTTTTGCCGAGGCAGCGTTGGCGGGTGGCCATGAGATTGTTCGGTTGTTCTTCTATCAGGACGGCGTTCACAGCGCCTCGAGCAATATCGTGACGCCGCAGGACGAACAAGATATCGCGCAGCAATGGGCGAACTTTGTCAGCCTCCATCAGCTCGATGGCGTGGTCTGCATTGCTGCCGCCTTGCGCCGTGGCGTATTGAATGAGGATGAAGCCGCACGCTATCAACGCCCCGGCGTCAATGTGAAAGCACCCTGGGAGTTGTCCGGACTGGGGCAACTGCACGACGCCATTCAATCGGCTGATCGACTGATCTGCTTCGGAGGGCCTTGAAATGCCCAAGTCACTTTTGATTATCAGCCGCCAGGCGCCGTGGTCCGGCCCCGGCGCCAAAGAAGCACTGGATATCGTGCTGGCAGGCGGTGCCTTTGATCTGCCTATCGGCCTGCTGTTTATGGATGACGGTACTTTTCAGCTTTTGCCGGAACAAAACGCCGCCGCCATTGAACAGAAAAACCTTACGGCCAATCTGCAAGCCTTGTCCCTGTTCGGCGTTGATGACCTGTATGCCTGCAGCCATAGCCTGACCGAGCGCGGCATTTCGCCAGCCAGCCTGGCGGTGCCTGACGTGCAGCCGTTGTCAGCAGAAGACATCCGGGCACTTTTTGACCGTTACGACCAAGTGATCACACTCTGATGACGACCCTACACGTTCTGAGCCACTCACCTTTTTCAGACACCCGCCTGGGTAGCTGCCTGCGTTTGCTGGGCGGTGAAGATGCGCTGCTGCTGTGCGGAGATGCGGTGTACGCCCTGCAACCTCAAAGTAGCACTCTGAAGTCGCTGGAAGATAAAACCGTCTTTATCCTTGAAGAGGACATGCTGGCACGCAACCTTGAATGCCCGGCATGGGCAACATGCCTCGATTACCCGGCTTTCGTCGAGCTGTCGATTCAATATGACAAGGTCAACAGCTGGCTATGAATGTGCTTACTTTCAACAGTAAAAATATCGACCTGGACAAGGACGGCTACCTGCTTGACCTTAACGACTGGTCTGCCGAAGTTGCCCGGGCTCTGGCGGCGCAAGCAGGCATTGAGCTAACCCCCGAACACTGGGAAATCCTTGAGCTGCTGCGCAGCTTTTACCAGGAGTTCCAGCTCTCGCCTGCCACTCGCCCCCTGATCAAGTACACCGCACTGAAACTGGGGCCTGAAAAAGGCAACAGCTTGCACCTCAACCGCCTGTTTAATGGCACTCCAGCCAAACTCGCCGCCAAGCTGGCGGGCCTGCCCAAGCCGACCAATTGCCTATGAACGCTCCTGCTGCGCTGACTCTTGAAACCCCTGCCGAGCACCCTTTTGCGCAATTTGTGCGCATCCTGGGCAAAGGCAAACGCGGGGCGCGCAATCTGACCCGCGAAGAAGCCCGCGAGGCAATGGGCATGCTGCTTGACGAAAAGGCAGAAGACACGCAATTGGGCGCCTTCCTGATGCTGCTGCGGCACAAGGAAGAAAGCCCTGAGGAACTGGCCGGTTTCACCGAGGCTGTAAGGGAACGTCTGACAGCGCCCGAAATCAAGGTCGACATTGACTGGCCAACTTATGCGGGCAAAAAACGTCACCTGCCCTGGTATCTGCTGGCCGCCAAGTGCCTGGCGCAGAACGGCGTACGCATCTTGATGCATGGCGGCGGCGTCCATACGGCGGGCCGGATGTACAGCGAGCAACTGCTGGATGAACTCGCCATTCCGCTGTGCCGCAACTGGCAAAGCGTCAACGAGGCACTGGATACAGGCAATCTGGCGTTTATTCCGCTACAGGACTGGGCGCCGCAATTACAGCGCATGATCGACCTGCGCAATACCCTGGGCCTGCGCTCACCAATCCACTCACTGGCACGCATTCTCAACCCTCTGGGTGCGCGTTGCGGCCTGCAAAGCATCTTCCATCCGGGCTATCAGAGTGTGCATCGCGAGGCCAGCGGCTTACTGGGCGACACCAGCATCGTGGTCAAGGGGGATGGCGGCGAAATAGAAATCAACCCGGACACACTGAGCCATCTTTACGGCACCACCGCAGGCGTTAGTTGGGACGAGGAATGGCCGGCCTTGTCTGCACAGCGCCACGTCAAACCGGCGTCGCTGGACCCCGAGCACCTAAAGGCGCTCTGGCGCGGTGAAGTCGAAGACAGCTACCCGCAACTGGCACTGCTTTCGACCATTGCCCTGGCATTGCGCGGGCTGGGCACGCCCCGGGAGCAAGCCTTTGAGCTGGCACAGAGCTATTGGGATAATCGTGATAAATCGATCTGAACCTGTTACCGGCCACCCGAACCTGCCTAGTTGCGAGACAACCCATGCTTATTCCTTACGACCAGCTTGAACCCGACACCCTCACCCGTCTGATCGAGGATTTCGTAAGCCGCGACGGCACTGACAATGGCGATGACACGCCTCAGGAAACTCGTGTGCTGCGTGTGCGGCATGCACTGAGCAAAGGGCAAGCCGTTATTTTCTTCGACCTCGAAAGCCAGCAATGCCAGCTAATGCCCAGGCACGCGGTGCCAAAAGAGTTCTTTGATTAACCCTGCGCAACAGGATCACTGGCAGGGTGCCCGATGGACTGGCTTTTTATCCGCTCAAAAATTTCTGATCGATGAACACTGATGTGCTTGGGGGCTTCGACCCCCAGGCGCACGCTATTACCGTTAACGGCTACAACGCACAGAGTGATTTCTTGTCCGATTGAAAACCGCTCGCCTTTCGCGCAATTGAGTATCTGCATGGCTCTCATCCTAAGGTCTGGGTAGCCACAAAGACTGCACTGCGCAAAACCGGGCATCAATCCCTACAAATTAATTCAGCACACGCCTACTACTTGCCAGGCAATTTCCTACAGCCTAACTGGCAAACAATACTTTATGGGCTCGAAAAGCGCGGGCCCAGCAAGATGATGGTTGCACCGATCACGCACAGCCCAACCCCGATCCAGTCAGAGCCCAGCGGCCGGATACGCTCCACGACTGCCAGCCAGGCGATGGACGTCACAATGTAGATCCCGCCATAAGCAGCATAAGCACGCCCGGCATAGGCAGCTTCGACTTTGGTCAGGAGCAGGGCAAACAGCACCAGGCTGACAACGGCCGGCAATGCCCACCAGGCACTTTTGCCCTGGCGCAGCCACATCCAAAACCCGTAGCAACCTGCAATTTCAAACAGGGCTGCCAAAAAAAACCAAACGTAGTTGAGCATCCGCGGCGTCTCCCAATGTGCAGCGCGCCACCCTACCTGCGGGCCTGTCGCCGATCAAGGCCGAAGTACTTTTAAGCCCGCACGAATAAAAGTTGAATTTTCCACCGGCCCGCAGAGTCGGACTTTATAAGCACTGCCCATCCCTGATCCTCAAGCGGCGCTCCGTAAGAACTGCTCGTTAGCGGAACACATCAAAAAGGAAATGCTTATGACCACAATACTTCTGATCATTCTTATTTTGCTGTTAGTCGGTGGACTGCCTGTGTTCCCACACTCAAAAAGCTGGGGGTATGGCCCCTCAGGCATTATCGGGACCGTGCTGGTAGTGCTGTTGATATTGCTTTTGCTCGGCAAGATCTGACGCCGGTGACGCAATAAAAAAGAGGCCCTGAGGCCTCTTTTTTATTCACATGGCTGATTACTTCGGATCAGCCACACCTGCGGTGTTATCAAGCAGGCTCTTGGTAGCGGTTTGCAGGAAGGATTCGAGCTTTTTCTTCAGCTCGGCCTCATCCGGCGAATCGGTTACCACTTTGGCTTCAGGGTTGGCGCCCAGGGTGTATTGCCAAACCTTGGCCGGCATATCCTTGGGTTGCACCAGCAAGTGGTCACCACTGATGATCGCCACGGTCTGATCACTGCCGGACGGCTTGATTACACCGCTGCCCTTGTCGCCTTCAGGCAGGGTCAGCAGGTCACGCCCCCAGCATTGCTGACGGAACTCGCCACCCAGGCGGCCCATGATGGTCGGCACGATGTCGACCTGAGTGCCCACGGTGTCATTACGCTGCCCGAACTTCTCCTGGATGCCAGGACCGATCAGCAGCAATGGAACGTTGAAGCGCCCAAGGTCCATCTCGGAAATCTGCTGCTCGTTGCCGAAGCCGTGGTCACCGACCACCACAAACAGGGTTTCCTTGAAGTAAGGCTCTTTACGCGCTTTTTCGAAGAACTGGCCCAACGCCCAGTCTGAATAACGCATGGCGGTCAAATGCTCGTTGAGCGAACCACGATCAGTCACCGGCTCAACCGGCAACGGCGTAGGCAAGGCATACGGCGTGTGGTTGGACAGGGTTTGCAGCAGCGCATAGAAAGGCTCTTTGCCTTCACGCTTTTTCAGTTCTTCCAGGCCACGGTTGAACATGTCCTGGTCGGACACGCCCCACGTAGGATCAGAGAACACCGGATCAACGAAGTCGTTACGACCTACAAAGGTGGTCATGCCCTGGTTGCTGAAGAAACCTGACTGGTTGTCCCATGCGAAATCGCCG
>JBILYW010000629.1:0-2625 GCA_044377555.1 Pseudomonas sp. | reverse complement strand
AGCGGGGTTCTGGAACCGGTCGCGAGCAGTGCGGCGAACATGATGATAAAGGCAGGGATTGCAACAAACAGGATGTGCGGGCGCTTGCAGGTCATGCCCAGCGTGAGCCAGTAAATACAAAAGAAGCCAAAGGCGTGGGAGCTGAGCAGCGGGTTGTCGAATGCGCCGGCGCCGATCATCCGCACATCCGGGGCGTAGGTGGGGATGAACATGTACAGGTTATAAAGAGTCGCGATCAAGGCAATGATCGCTGCAGCAAAGAACACGGGTTGCAGGCTTTCGCTGCGGTATTTGATCAGCAGCGAGCATCCCAGGAACAGCATCAGCAGGTGTAGCGGGGGCTTGAGTGAACCCAGGAAACCGTCGTCGTCGCTGAGGGTACTCCAGATCAGGCTGACCATGGCCCACCCGGCAAACAGGATAAAGCCGAGAACCAGTGGTTCCCGCAGTATGTCTTTCAACTCTTTGGGTCGCAGGAGGATCGCGATCAGGGTCGGAATACTGAATAAACCGTAATACAGCTTGTGATGCTGGCTTCGGTCTGGCAGGAAGTAAAGGTCGGATAAGAGCAATAACAGGCCGACAGGAAGCAGCCATAGGCAAATAAAATCAAACAACCGCTGTTTTGAATAATTTAAGTAACTGAATTGCATGCTGAAAGGTTCATTCCAGATTTTGGATGGCCATACTAGCGTAACGGCCCTGTATTGTCGTTTTTGCGGCTGGGTCAAGCCGCCGCTCAACCGGCAGGCAGTACACCAGAGAAGCTGTGATAAAGTCAGCATCCTTTTTGACTAACCGCCGCGTGATATGACCGAATCCAGCCCCAGCTCAAGCGACTCGAGCTTGAAAATATATCTGCGCCTGCTCAGCTATGTCAGGCCTTACATCGGCCTGTTCCTGCTGAGTATTCTCGGGTTCCTTATTTTCGCTTCGACCCAGCCAATGCTTGGTTACATCCTCAAGTATTTCGTCGATGGCCTGTCCAACCCGGATGCGGTGTTGTTCCCCAACGTTCCCTATCTGCGTGATTTACGCCTGCTGCAGGCCGTGCCGATACTCATTGTATTGATCGCGGCATGGCAAGGCCTGGGCTCATTCCTGGGCAACTACTTCCTGGCCAAGGTCTCTCTGGGGCTGGTGCATGACCTGCGGGTGCAGTTGTTCAACAACCTGCTGGTTCTGCCCAACCGCTATTTTGACAAGCACAACTCGGGCCATCTGATCTCGCGCATCACCTTTAACGTGACGATGGTGACCGGTGCTGCCACCGATGCGATCAAGGTCGTTATCCGTGAAGGCATGACGGTTATCTTCCTGTTCGCCTCGTTGTTATGGATGAACTGGCGTCTGACGCTGGTGATGATCGCAATCCTGCCGCTGATCGCGATCATGGTGAGCACGGCCAGCAAGAAATTTCGCAAGCAGAGCAAGAAAATCCAGGTGGCAATGGGCGATGTTACCCACGTGGCGTCCGAAACCATCCAGGGTTATCGCGTGGTACGCAGCTTCGGCGGCGAGCCCTACGAGCAGAAACGCTTCCTGGAAGCGAGCCAGAGCAACACCGACAAGCAACTGCGCATGACCCGTACCGGGGCGATTTACACGCCGATGCTGCAACTGGTGATCTACATCGCCATGGGCATCCTGATGTTCCTGGTGCTGTACCTGCGCGGCGATGCGTCGGCGGGTGACATGATTGCCTACATCACCCTGGCGGGCTTGTTGCCCAAGCCGATTCGGCAATTGTCCGAAGTCAGCTCGACCATCCAGAAGGGTGTGGCGGGTGCTGAAAGCATCTTCGAGCAACTGGACGAAGCGCCTGAAGTCGACACCGGTACCGTTGAGCGTGACCACGTCAGCGGTCGTCTTGATGTGCGCAACCTGAACTTCACCTACCCGGACACTGATCGTCAGGTGCTCAAGGATGTGACCTTCTCGGTCGAGCCCGGGCAGATGGTGGCCCTGGTTGGCCGCTCCGGCAGCGGCAAGTCGACCCTGGCAAATCTGATTCCGCGCTTCTATCACCACAACTCGGGCGAAATCCTGCTCGACGGGGTGGATATCGAGCAGTACCGCCTGGTCAACCTGCGCCGCCATATCGCGCAAGTGACCCAGCATGTGACCCTGTTCAGCGACACCGTGGCCAACAACATTGCCTATGGCGATCTGGCAGGTGCACCGCGTGCCGATATCGAGAAAGCTGCGCGTGATGCCTACGCGATGGACTTTATCGAGCAATTGCCACAGGGCCTCGACACTCAGGTCGGCGAAAACGGCGTGCTGCTTTCCGGCGGCCAGCGCCAACGTCTGGCAATTGCCCGGGCGTTGCTCAAAAATGCGCCGCTGCTGATTCTCGATGAAGCCACCTCGGCTCTGGATACTGAATCCGAGCGCCATATCCAGGCAGCACTGGATCACGTCATGGAAGGTCGCACCACGCTGGTGATTGCTCACCGCCTGACGACCATCGAGAAAGCCGATTTGATCCTGGTGATGGATCAGGGCCAGATTGTCGAGCGTGGTACCCATGCCCAGTTGATGGCGCAAAACGGCTACTACGCCCGCCTGCACTCGATGGGCCTCGATGCCCCTGAGGTGACTGGCGATATCGCCTAGCCCATG
>JBILYW010000628.1:0-2626 GCA_044377555.1 Pseudomonas sp. | reverse complement strand
TGGGTTAGCCCGGGGCGCGTATCGCCAGCCTGGCGGCCCTTTGGGATGGAGGTGCCACGTGAGGCCGGCAGGAGTTTTCGTTTGTTCGCCATGAGCCCGGTATTCAGCCACCCCGACGATGCTGCGCGCTATGAGCATCGGCACTTCAAGCGTGCGCAGACCCTTAATGTGATGGGCGGTGTTTTACGCCACCCCGACTACGACACCTGCGTAGCGCTGCACCCGGTGGAAAACGGTGAGCCGGTCAATGTGGCGCAGATGATTCTTAAAACCCATTTGTCGATACCGAACGTGATAGCCCCCAGGGCAATTTTGCCGACCGGCTATGCCATGAAAAGCCTGCATTTTTCCCGTGATATGAGCGGGCAGTCGGCACTCAGCCCCGTCGAAACCCGCCTGCTTAAAAACATGTTTTGGCCCGTGGATATTTGCTACGCCACGCGCACGCTTCACCGGCAACTGGACGACGCAAGTTTTGATTATCTGTACCTCTCAACCGAGGACGGCGCGCTGTTGAAGTACACGCGGGGAACCAAAACGGCCAATGACCGGCTGTGTGAATACGTCAGTGGCGCCAGTTTCACCTATGAGCGTTACTTCATTGAAAACAGCACCCCCACCCGCACACAGGCCAGGCCCGGCGAGACGCTGGCCACGGTGCTCAACGCGGGCACGTTGCAGGTTTTGGAGCCGAGCCCCAGTTGGCCGCGCACAGGTGCGGTCAACACGCACTTCACGGTCACGACGCAACCGCCGTCGTTTGACGATGAAGGGCCGACCCCCGGTACGCCGGTGGCGCAGCTAAAGGTCGGGCCCGTGCGCGACGAGCTCTAAGCACGTGTGCGCCACCCAAGGCGCACGCGACGCTAACTAAATATGACCTTTTGCAATCGCCCTTATTGATGATGATCAGGCGCATCACCGTTGCGCTGATCGCTTGTGCGGATACGGCGATCACCGTCATGAATAAGGAAGTTTGAAATGACCACTTTGTTAAACCAGCGCGCCGAACGCGCTGCTACCGGCTCGACTGTTGCACTGCCTGGCTTGAGCCCGGCGTTTGCCTATGCCGATGATGCGGCGCGATACGTCCATGAGTTGATCGGCGACCGGCGTGATGTTGAATATGGCGGCGTAGTGCTCAGGCGCCCCGATGGGCAGTTTTTTGCGACGTTGCCGGTGAAAGGGGATGAGGCAGGGTTTAATTTCGAGGCGGTGTTATCGACCGATTCGCGGGGCGATGTACAGCACCCCGCGGGGTATCACTGCGTGGCTTTTTATCACTCTCATCCCAACACCTTTAACACCCTGCGGGCGTGGATAACGTCGTGGTCCACTGAAGCGATTCAAACCATGAACAGCTTTTTTTCACCGCCCGATTTTATTCATATCGTCAGGCAGCGCGCGTTCGCTCCTGCCACTTACTTGTCGGGCCTTAACGGGTCGCTGATTAAATACGTGGCCAGTGGCTCCAGTGATGAGCAGGCATTGGCCGTGCGGTTTCGCCAGGAGACCCAAGCCGAATTCGATCAGTCCAAAACGGTGCTGGATTTCATTTTGCCCATGGCCCGGGCCGGTGAACTCAGTGTGCTTCAAAGCAGTGAAATATGGGGGGGCAAGGTCGGCAAACTAGGCCCCGAGTTCAAGGTCTACTCGGCGGCGTCCCCGGTTTATGGCCCGGGTAAAGTGTTAAAGCAACCGGCCTGCAGCCCGATATTTACCAGCCTGAACGCCGCCGCCAAATTTGCCCGCCGCCGCGTTTACGAGCAGCCCGAGCAGCAGTATGGCTATCTGCTCAAGTTCCGGGGCAAGGAGCAGTACCTGGCCACCGAACCGCTGTGCGGTGCCCAAGTGCCTTTTGCGCCGGACAACATATTCCCCAAAAATGCCGGCGGCGCCATCGTGATTCCAGGCGATCTGGATATCGTGGCCCAGTACTACTGCGACGCGCTGTATCGCGACCCGCAGGAGCTGCCTGCCGAACAGGCCCAGGTGTTCAAGAACTTCATTGATCCGGACGCGATGGCAGGCGGCATCCGCTTTTCCCGGGCGCTGCGCTTTGGCCAGGCAATACCGCCGCTGGCGTTGTACATCGCCTCACGCGATGGTGCGTTGCTGGAATATCTACCCTCGAATGCCGAGGCCGAGGAGCCCTATACCCGCGTATTGAGCCCGGCCGAAGGGATCGGCCTGGAGATCAAGCGCGATATTCTGGACGGCCATGTCAGGGCCACGGAGTACATTCGCGGCTTCGCCGCAATGGGCCAGTTGAATGTGTTGCACCCCAGTGATGCCTGGGGCCCGGCGGGGCGGGTAACGTCCAGTTGGCAGGCTTATTCGCGTCTTCAGAGGCGGATGCTGAGCCCTTCATTTATCAGTGCCGATGATGCCGCGCGTTATGCGCACCGAAAAATGCGCCGTTACCTGGCATCGGGCAGGGTGTATGGCGGCCTTGTTTACCAGCGCCTGGACAATCGCTTTGTCGTCACCGAGCCGTTGCCGGGGCGCAATGAAACCTTTGACCCCCACAGCGTCATACCGGGCGAGCGCATCGAACTCACACCGCACGGTTGCAGTGTGGTTGCGGTTTACCATTCTCATCGCCCTGCGCCTTCGCATCACAGCG
>JBILYW010000627.1:0-2628 GCA_044377555.1 Pseudomonas sp. | reverse complement strand
TTGATGTTCCACGTATCACTCACGTGTTCAACGTTGACATGCCTTACGATCCAGAGTCCTACGTTCACCGTATCGGCCGTACCGGCCGTGCAGGTCGCGAAGGTCGCGCGCTGTTGCTGGTAACTCCTCGTGAGCGCCGCATGCTGCAAGTGATCGAGCGTGTAACCGGTCAGAAGGTTGCCGAAGTCCGCCTGCCGGATGCTCAAGCTGTTCTCGATGCCCGCATCAAGAAGTTGACCAACAGCCTGACCCCGCTGGTAGCTGACGCTGAAGCAACTCACGGTGATCTGCTGGATCGCCTGATTGCCGATATCGGTTGCAGCCCTCGTGCTCTGGCCGCTGCTCTGCTGCGCAAGGCAACCAACGGTCAGGCCCTGACCCTGGCTGCTATCGAGCGCGATCGCCCACTGGTGCCGAACAGCGCTCCACGTGAGCGTTCGTCCGAGCGTACTGGCGACCGTCCGGACCGTGGTGATCGTGAGCGTCGTGCTCCGGTTCCATTGGCCGAAGGCCGTGCTCGCTGCCGTACCGCGCTGGGTGCGCGTGATGGTATCGCTGCCAAAAACCTGCTGGGCGCTATCCTCAATGAGGGTGGCCTGGCACGTGAAGCAATCGGTCGTATCCAGGTGCGTGACAGCTTCAGCCTGGTAGAACTGCCGGAAGCAGGTCTGGAAGGTTTGCTGGCCAAACTGAAAGACACCCGCGTTGCTGGCAAGCAGCTCAAGCTGCGTCGCTATCGCGAAGATTGATCACGGCTTGCTGTGATTGATCGCTAAAAAAATCCCCGACCGGTTCGGGGATTTTTTTTGCCTGGGATTTGAGGATGCGTGCTGTCGGCGACGGATCTGTCAGGCAAGTCGAGTCGCTACAATCGCGAGCAAACCCGCTCCCGCAAGTGGTCAGGCAAATTTATAAATATCCATCCCCAACGCACCCAGCGTCCAGCCCTGGTGGGCAATGCTGAACGCACCACCGGCGCCGCGGGCAAAGTACAACGGCAGCAGGTGCTCGTCGCTGGGATGGTTTTTGGCGGCAAAGGGTGCCAGTTGGCGGTAGTGGTGCAGTGCTGCTTCGTCATCACTGGCGAGTTTGTCGATCATCCAGTCACGAAAGGCCTTGGCCCACGGCTCAATGCTTTCGGGTCCGGCGTGCCAGTCCAGCTCGCGCAGGTTGTGGGTGATGCTGCCCGAACCGATGATCAGGACACCTTCACTGCGCAGGCCGGCCAGGGCGCGGCCCACCTCGGTCTGTGCGGCCGGGCCCAGCTGGCTGGGGAGGGACACCTGCACTACGGGAATGTCGGCTGCCGGGTACATCAACGACAACGGCACCCAGGCGCCATGGTCAAAAGGGCGTTTGGCGTCCAGTCGGGCCCGCAAGCCATGGTCTGCCAGCAATTGGACGATATGCGCAGCCAGTGCCGGTTCGCCGGGGGCAGGGTACTGCACCGCAAATAGCGCCGGCGGGAAGCCTGCGAAGTCGTGCCAGGTTTCGGGTGCCGGATGGCTGGCGACCCTCAGGTCGGGACTTTCCCAGTGCGCGGAAACCAGCACGATGGCTTTCGGGCGCGGCAGCTCGGCCGCCAGGCGCTTGAGTGCCGGGCCACTGGCGCCCGGTTCCAGTGCTAGCATTGGCGAGCCATGGGAGATAAACAGGCTGGGGAGCATGAAAGACGTCCTCAAGGTTAAGATGCTTCATCTTCATCCCGATCATTGATCTAAATCCAATATAAGTTTTAGTACGTATCTATCGAATTTAAAGGTGAATCATGCAGCCCGAATTTTGGCACGACCGCTGGGACCGCAATCAGATCGGCTTTCATCTGCAGGCGGTCAACCCGTACCTGCAGCGGCTTTGGTCCGGGCTCGAACTGGAGCAGGGCGGCCGTGTGCTGGTGCCGTTGTGCGGGAAAAGCCTGGATTTGAGCTGGCTGGCGTCCAGCGGCTTTGAAGTTCTGGGCGTAGAGCTGACCCAGACAGCCGTGGAGCAGTTCTTCAGCGAACAGAAGGTCGAGCCGCAGATTCGTCAGCAGGGCGCCTTCAAGGTGTACGAGGCGGGCCCGGTGACCATCTTGTGCGGTGATGTCTTTGCGCTGACGGCGGCCGATGTGGCGTCCTGTGTGGGGCTGTACGATCGTGCGGCAATGATCGCATTCCCTCCCGAGATGCGCGCAGCCTATGCCCGGCATCTGTCCAGGATCCTGCCGACGGGTTGCAAGGGGCTGCTGATTACTCTCGACTACGATCAGTCGGAAATGAAAGGGCCGCCGTTCTCGGTGCCGGACGCCGAGGTCCAGGGCTTGCTGGCCCCGGACTGGGCGCTGGAAATTATCGAGCAGCCGGATGTGCTCGATAAGGAATGGAAGTTCCTCAAGGGCGGTGTGACGCGCCTGGTGGAGCGGGTGTATCGCCTGGAGAAAACCGGCAAGGCCTGAATGCGGGCACAAAAAAAGGGCAACCTCGGTTGCCCTTTTTTGTGCTTGCCGTGGGGTTAGCCGCGGCGACGCAGTGCATCGATACGCTCTTCCAGTGGCGGGTGGCTCATGAACATCCGCGCCAGGCCTTGCTTGAGGCCGCCGTTGATGCCAAAGGCCGCCATGGTGTCAGGCATGTGCACCGGCAGGCCCTG
>JBILYW010000111.1:0-8132 GCA_044377555.1 Pseudomonas sp. | reverse complement strand
GCCTTGCAACGCTTGCTGGATGGGCTGGGGCGCTTGATGTCGCGCTGACCCGCCCGGCTTGCGCTTTTTGCGTTATCCGGCTCAGGGCACCAGTGGCAGGAACCAGCGCTCTGCCAGCGCTTTACCGATCTGGCCGCGGTGCACGTTAACAATGGCTTGCCCGCTGTGCGCGTCAGCCAGCTGGGTGTAGTAGCTCTGTTTGCGCTGCGCTCTGGTTTTCAAGTGGGCGACCGTGAAGTCCTGCTTGGGCGTATTGGCCTCGTCATAGTGGAGGTGGGCATACCACAGCGGATACCCTTCGCTGTTGTTGACGGCGTACTCCTGAATGAAATCCCGGCGCTCGCCCTGTAGCTGCGTGCGTTTGCCCAGGCCCGCGACGTGCACGCGCTGTTGCTCAAGCAGATATTGCAGGTTGCCATGTGTCGGCGGTAATTCCAGGCTCAACTGAATTCTTAGCGCCCGGCCTTCGCTGACCAGGTGTCGGGCGGCGCTTCGCATGTTGTCGACCAGGGTTTGATCGCCCGCCAGGCGTGAGGCAGGCGATTGGGCCTGCAGGGCGAAGTGCAGCTCGGTTGCCACCTTGTCGAGCTTTGTGGCTTCGTTGTTGAGCAGTTCTTCGACTTCTTCCGGGTGCCGGGAGAGTGTTTTGTACTGCCTGGCCTTGCGCAGGTTTTCTTCAACCCTGGCGAACAGTTTGCGTGCCTCCCCTTTGATGACGCTCAGTGCCCGTGCCGCGGGTGGCGGTGGCGGACGGTGTGTCTTGATTTCGACCCACTCTTCGCCGTGCTGTGAATAGGTCGAGAGCAGTTTGTTGTCGTAGGCGCTGCGTATTTCAATCACCTCGATCGGCCACTCGCCCCCGGCGGGCCTCAGATCGCCAATCAGCGGTCCTTTGCTTCGGGTATTGATCATCTTTTTTTGAGGTTTGCCGGCAGCCGAGGGTGTGCGCTTGCGCGAGCGTTTACGCGGTTTAAGCGAAGGTTTTATTTCGGCCGCCAGTTGCGTCACGACATCCTGGTAGAGCTCGCCCAGCAGTTGCCGGAGTTTGTTGAAGTAATCTATCTGCAGGTCGTCGGTTTTGAGCAGGCTGATACCTTGCAAGGCATCCAGGGCCTGGCCGTAATGCATCACCAGGCTGTCCAGTACCTCCAGGCGCTTGCTGGCGCTGAACTCGAAGTCATTGAGTTCGTTGTGGGTGCGCAGGTGTTCTTTGAGAGGGTCGATGGCCTCGTCCAGGCTCTCCTCAATGAAGGCGCTTGCCGTGACTTTTGAGCTGGCCAGTTTCAGGCAATCCAGCTGGAAGCTTTTAAGGGTCAGTTCGGAGTGTTCATTTTTGGACAAGATGAGGCTCAGATGGCTGGCGGTGGCGTTGCTGGCCTCGCTGAAGTTGTACAGCTGGTCCAGAAAGCTGTTTCTGAGTTCGAGTTGGTGGATGCTTTGCTCGTTGAGCGCGATCTGCTCCCTGGCGTACTGCATAAACACTTCAGGGACTGCGTCACCGGCCTTGTCCAGCTCGGGGCCAGGGGTGGTGAATTGCGGCCATTTGAGCACGAGGGCTTTTTGCTCGTAGGCTAAATTTCTCAGGGCCTTGACCGTGTTGTCGAAGGACTTCTCTAGCAACGAGATCACCTCGTTTTCGTTAAAGGGGATGAGCAGGTCAATGCGCTCTTGCCTGCTGTCCAGCAGTTGCTGGTGGGCGTTCTGTTGCTTTTGCAGTGCGTTGTTGAGCCGTGCTCGCAGATTGGCCAGTTGCTCACCGGTAAAACGGGGGTCGCTATAGGCGCGTTGCAGGGCCGACTGGGTTATGTCCACCGCTTTGTGCAGCGGCTCCTCAACTTGGTAAAAGGTTTGCAGTTCGGCTTCCAGCTGGTTTTTGCGGGACGCTTTGTTTTGCAAATAGGCGGCCATGCGCCCGGACGGCATGCCTCCGAGCAAGCGCAATTGCGTGTTCAGCGCCCAGTTGCCGTGATTGTCCGACTTCAGGGCCGGGCCATGATGATTGCTGTCAGTGGCTGAGACGATGAACGCTGCGCGGTTGAGGTCCACCTCGGCGGGGTACAGGTTTTGCCCGATCAACACATGCCACTTCTGTTCCAGACGGTACATGCCCTTGTGCAAACCGCCGGGCTGGGCTGGCGGCAGCGCGTCAGGGCGCGGCACTTTAAAGCGCTCCAGTTCTTGGCGCTGGTATTGCGTGAGGTTATTGCGGGCGTCGACGAAGGCCAAATCCAGCACCGTGCTTTGCCCATCGGGAAATTCTCCGGCCAAGGCGACGGCGCCGATGATGATTTTTGGCGGCGTGGGCTCGGGCCACAGTTCAGCAATACGCACCGGGGCGAAGGGGCGCATGGCTTGTGCCTTTAGCCCTTTGAGCAGTTTTGGGAGTCGGGGTGCGGCGCTCAAGGCGTTATGAAATAGCAGCATGCCTACGTTGAGCAATACATCGGCCGCTGCCAGCTCCCGGGTGGCCGTGTCGGCGCTTTCGAGTGCGGGAATGTCCTGGCTGACAGCACTGGTCAGGCCCAGTAATCCGCCCGTGAGCAGGAGCTGACGAGGCAACGCAGGCAGAAGCATCAAGCTGCTGAAAATCAGACTGCCGCCCTCCAGCAGTACAGCCCAACGACTTTCGCTGTTGGACACCGAGCGGGTATCCGCTTGTTCTACCAAAGCCCTGGCGTTGCAGCCGTAGAGAAACAGCATCAGACGACCGTTATGCAGATATTGCAGCAACTCGTCGCTGGTGCCGTTGGTTGCAAGTTGTGCAGGCCCCGGGGTTTCAATGGGGGCGTATTCACTGCCCTGGCCGAAGCGCACGTAATGGGGCTCTTTGAAGCCCCCGTTGGCGTAGATCGGGCGGGTGATGTCGTTGAGCCAGGTGAGCACGCTGTCTTGCAGTTCACCCGGTTCAGCGATGGCGTCCAGCAGGGCACTGCGAGAGGGGAACTCAATCAGTGCCCGGGCATAAAACGGCCGGTACAGCAGGTGCGGGCCCTGCTCAACGTCGTGGGGTTCAATGATGAACATGTTGCTGACGGTATCCGGCAATGCCTCGGGTTTTCGTACCAGCGCCAGGCGCCGTATGACCACGGGCAAACCGTCAACGACCCGGCGAGCGGCACTGGCCTGCATCAATGCCGCCACATAACGCGCCCCGAGCGGGGTCACGCCGTTTTCTTTTTTGAGGCTGAGTTCCAGCGCCTCCAAAGGCAGTTGCACGCGGGTCTGTGCCGCGAACAGCTGTTCGCGTTCTTGCGCGGCGGGTGTCGTGCTCAACAGCAGGTTTTCAAGCCGCTCGGGGTAGGCTTTGCCTATATTGACCTGCTCGATCAGACCGTTGCGCCGGGTGATGTAGTCGGGTGTCAACCAGGGGGGCAGCGGCAAACCCTGGCGATGGCGCAGGGTTAACGAGCCTTTGGGACGGCCGGCCAGGTTTTTCAGGGCCAGTTCGGTCAGGCTCATGGTGACGGGCTCTACGATACCTGTGCTGCCCGGCAAACCTGCGACGGTGAGAAGGGTCAGTTCAATGTCATCAGGGTGGGGCGGCTTTTCGGGGGGCTGCCCGGGAGTGTCTTGTTCCAGGCTCTTTTGATCGAACTGCATTTGCTGGAGCAAGACGTCGGCGGCATAGGTGTGGATATCGCTAATGCCGTAGAGATAGGTGCGCCCTTTGCTGTTCTTTTTGGCATTGGACAGGGCCAGGCTGTAATGGCGGTAGATGGCCTGCTCGGCGGCTGACGCGTTATCCAGCCAGTCGGGTAGCTGTTTTTTGAGTGTTGCAAGGGCATGGGGGCTGGTGTGGGGGGCATCGCTGAAAAGATCGGCAGTGTCGGTGAGGTTCATATATACCCGCTGCAGCGCCTGCCAGCCGATGCGGGAGGGCAGTTTCAGCAGGCCGATACGCTCCAGTTGCTGGTGCAGAATCACCGCGGCACTGGCATCGAAAACATTGCCGTCAAGTTCAAAGCGCTTTATGCGGATTTCTTCAGTGGTGTACAGGCGGCTGATCCTTTTACCCCAGTTCGTGCTCATTGAGTCCAGGTTTCGAAATGAGCGGGTGCTGCCGTCGGGCCTGCACGCCAGCACTTGATCCGGGGTTGCCAAAACGATCCCGCCACTGAGCCTGGAACGGGTTGCGCCTGCAGTACGGAAGGTGACTTCAAGCCAATAGGCTTGCACGGCGTTGTCACCGTATTGGCTGGCTCGTTCTTCGCGGTAGGGCAGGCGGATGACCTGATAGAGCGCTTCGCGAGCTTTTTCAGTCAGGTCGGGCTGCCGGAATGCACCAATGCTCAGGGTGTCTCTGAGTACATCGCTGAGCCACTCCCAGCGGCTGATGCAGGTGCCCGAATCCTGGCCCCAAAAGTCGGTGAGTGAGTTTTGCAGGGCAATGGGCAGGCGCCAGCTCAGTTCCTTGGCCAATGTTTCGATGACCTTCATGTCCAGCGTGCCCTCGTCGGGCGCAAGCCATGCGGGCGCGTTATCGGTCAGGTAGTAGGGCTGAGTGTTGATCGGGCTCAGATCCAGCTCGGCGCCTCGGCCCAAATAGTCGAAAACCCGCGACATAAAGTGCTGTAGCTCCCAGCCGCCCTGAGGTTGCGGAACGGCGAGTTGAGTGCGCTCAAGGTCGACTGTCAGTGATGGATACCGTTGCGCAATGGCGGCTGCGAGTACCTGACGGGTGACGGACTCGAGTGAAGGAGCGTTGGCGAACTGTGCCCGTACGGCGTTTTCAGGGGGGACGAGCAGGGTGGTTGCAGGGGGGGGTGTTGGCGCTGAAGACATGGGTATTCCTTGAGTTCCAGGAGGTCACACGACCGATGGCGTATTAACCTCTGGAGCTCTCAAGGAACGGTGGTACTTGAATATGGCCCTGCTGGCGACTCAGGCTGCGAGCCGCGCCGTTTAGTTGCCCGGCGAGCGCAAATTGGCTGCAGCCGCCTGGGCCAGATCCGGTGGGAGGAAGTCTTTGTCCGGGTTGTAGTCGGCTTTGAGGTAACGCGACAGCGCCTCCAGATCGCCCGGGTTCAGAGTGCCCGCTGCCTGCTTGAGCCGCAGGTTGTCGAGGATGTAGTCATACCGGCTGTTGTTGTAGTCGCGCACCGAGGTGTACAGCTGGCGCTGGGCATCGAGTACGTCGACGATGTTGCGCGTGCCGACCTGATAGCCGATTTCGGTCGCTTCCAGAGCGCTCTGGTTAGAGATGATCGACTGTTTGCGTGCCTTCACCTGCTCGACATCGGTGTTGACCGCGCGGTGCAGGTTGCGGGTGTTTTCCACGACCTGACGGCGTAACTGCTCACGCTGTTGTTCGGTCTGGTCCAGGCGTGAGTACGACTCGCGCACTTGGGAACTGGTCAGCCCGCCGCTGTAGATCGGGATGTTGAGCTGTATGCCGATGCTGCGTTGCGACACGTCACCGCCATAGCGCTGGTTCAGGGCGTTGGGGTTGCTCAGGCCGAAGGCATCGTTATCGCCGGTTTTGTACTGCGCCACCGCATCCAGGGTCGGGGCATGGCCGGCCTTGCGCTGCTTGAGGGTTTCTTCAGCCGCGTCCACCGCGAAGTTACTGGCCAGCAAATTCAGGTTCTGCTGCGCGGCAGTGTCGACCCAGGCCTTGGCGTCGTTTGGCGTCGGCGGCAGGATCGGCAAGGTGTGGCGCATGCCTTCAATCGAGTTGTACTGGCGGTTGGTCAGGGTGATCAGCGCTTCAAATGCGTCCTCTACCTGACGCTGCGCCAGCAGCCGGTTGGCGCGGGCCGTGTCGTAGCTGGCCTGGGATTGCAGTACGTCGGTCTTGTCCGAGAGGCCCACGTCAAAGCGTTCGCGGGACTGATCCAGCTGGCGCTTGAACGCAGCTTCTTCAGCCTTGGTCGCGGCCAGGGTGTCCTGGGCGCGCAGCACCGAGAAATACGAGTTGGCGGATTGCAGGATCAGGTTTTGCTCGGTGGCCGAGAGTTGCAGGGCTGCCTGCTCGTTGACCGACTCGGCTGCTTTCAACTGGAACCAGCGATCAATGCGGAAAATCGGCTGGGCCAGGGTTGCCTGGTAAACCACTGCACTGCGGGTGGTGGTCAGTGCGGGCTGGTCAATGGCTGTGCGCACATTGCTCGACTCGGCGCCCCCCGACAGGTTGGGCAGCAAACCGGCGCGGGCCTGGGGCACGACTTCCTTGCGGGCCGCGTAATCGGCGCGGGCCGCGGCCAGGTCGGCGTTATTGTCGACAGCTTCGTTGTACACGCTGACCAGACCATTCTGGTTGGATAACGGGGCAGGGGTATCCAGAGCCATTGCGCTGGTCGCCCAAGACACGGCGATAGCCAGTGAGAGTTTGCGCAGCATGAGCGATCCCTAGTTCAAGAATGCGAAAAATAAAGGCCCGAGGCTCAGGTGCGGCGCTCGTGGTTTCAAGACGTAGCGAGTGTAGTAGTGGTGGCACCTTGCAACAATGCTCTTGTGGCACCTTTCATCACGCTACGTATTACGGGGTTGGCGTTCTGCCTCACTCTTCAATAGACTGGGCGCGTTCTTGTCGGGGTGCCTTGCTATGAGGCTGAGATCGAATAATTTCGGATCCCGTTGAACCTGATCAGGTTAACGCCTGCGTAGGGAACAAGATTTCTCGTCTCCCGGCGAGTCCTCTTGAGTGCCGTCCGGGATCGATTGGTCAAAAAATGATCAGCCGTTCGAGGTCGTCACTCAGCACCCAGTCCTTGGGTGCATCCGTACATTTTTCAGGTTCTCCCTCCGACAATCCGCCTGGATGCAGTCTGGAGAGCCGTGATGAGTACAAAACCAAAAAACGCGATCAACCTCAGTGATTCGGCCAAGGTCGATGAGCAATCGGTCAAGCCGTTTACCCGCTCGCAAAAAGTCTACGTACAGGGTTCGCGCCCTGACATTCTGGTGCCGATGCGTGAAGTCAGCCTGGATGTCACACCCACTGATTTTGGCGGCGAAGTGAACGCCCCGGTATTGATCTACGACACCTCCGGCCCGTATACCGACCCGTCCGTGCAGATTGACGTGCGCAAAGGCCTGGGCGACGTGCGTTCGGCGTGGATCGATGACCGTGGCGACACCGAGCGCTTGCCGGGCCTGAGCTCGAACTTCGGGCAACTGCGGCTGGACGACGCCGAGCTGACCAAGCTGCGTTTTGCCCACGTGAAGAATCCGCGTCGGGCCAAGGCCGGGGCCAACGTGACCCAGATGCACTATGCGCGTCAGGGCATCATCACCGCCGAGATGGAATACGTTGCCATCCGCGAGAACATGAAGCTGCAGGAAGCCCGTGCAGCCGGCCTGCTGGACCAGCAACACCCGGGCCACAGCTTCGGTGCCAGCATCCCGAAAGAAATCACCGCCGAATTCGTACGGGAAGAAGTCGCCCGCGGTCGCGCCATCATCCCGGCCAACATCAACCACGTGGAGCTGGAGCCGATGATCATCGGCCGCAACTTCCTGGTGAAGATCAACGGCAACATCGGCAACAGTGCGCTGGGCTCTTCGATTGAAGAAGAAGTGGCCAAGCTGACCTGGGGCATTCGCTGGGGGTCGGACACGGTCATGGACCTGTCCACCGGCAAGCATATCCACGAAACCCGTGAGTGGATCATCCGCAACTCGCCAGTACCGATCGGTACCGTGCCGATTTATCAGGCCCTGGAAAAGGTCAACGGTGCGGCCGAAGACCTGACCTGGGAGTTGTTCCGCGACACGCTGATCGAGCAGGCCGAGCAGGGCGTTGACTACTTCACCATCCACGCCGGTGTGTTGTTGCGCTACGTGCCGCTGACCGCCAAACGCGTGACCGGGATAGTGTCCCGCGGTGGCTCGATTATGGCCAAGTGGTGCCTGGCGCATCACAAAGAGAACTTCCTCTACACCCACTTCGACGAAATCTGCGAAATCATGAAGGCTTACGACGTCAGCTTCTCGCTGGGTGACGGCTTGCGTCCGGGTTCGATTGCCGACGCCAACGATGCTGCTCAGTTCGGTGAGCTGGAAACCCTTGGCGAGCTGACCAAGATCGCGTGGAAGCACGACGTGCAATGCATGATCGAAGGCCCGGGCCACGTGCCGATGCAGTTGATCAAAGAGAACATGGACAAGCAGCTGGAGTGCTGCGACGAGGC
>JBILYW010000626.1:0-2643 GCA_044377555.1 Pseudomonas sp. | reverse complement strand
CAGGACTGGACTCGTTCGGCCCGCCTCATCCCCTCCATTCCCCTGCAATTGCCGCAACCGCTCGACACCGTGCTGCAGGGCGAGCTGTATTGGCGCCTGCAAGGTCACGTGCAGGCCAAGGAGGGCAGCGTTAATGCCCGCAGCACCGTTGCCGGGCTCATGGCACGTAACCGGATGAGCCCGGAGCAAGGTCAAGGGATCGGTCTGTTTGTCTGGGACTGGCCCCTGGGGCCAGCATCCCAAATCGAGCGGCTCAACCAACTGAGTGCCCTGGGGTTTACCGACAGTCAGACCTACAGCCAGCCAATCGAGCATTTCGAACACGCCCGGCAGTGGCGCGAGCACTGGTACAACGAAGCATTGCCCTTTGCCAGCGACGGTGTAGTGCTACGCCAAAGCCAGCGCCCGGCTGCCGAACGCTGGCAACCCAAACCGCCGAACTGGGCTGCCGCCTGGAAATACCCCCATGCCCAGGCAGTGAGCGAGGTGCGCAAGGTCACGTTCAACATCGGCCGTACCGGGCGTATCACGCCGATGCTGGAACTGACCCCGGTGCGCCTCGACGACCGCCGGATCAAACGCATCAGTGCCGGCTCCCTGCGACGCTGGCAAAGCCTGGACATCCGCCCCGGTGATCAGGTCGCCATCAGCCTGGCGGGCATGACCATTCCACGTCTGGACAGCGTGGTGTCACGCGCCAGCGAACGCATTGAAATACAGGTCCCCCATCCCGATAACTACCACGCCCTGAGCTGCTGGCAACCGACCCCCGGGTGCGAAAGCCAGTTTTTGGCGCGCTTGATATGGCTAAGCAGCAAAAAGGCTTTAGCACTGCCATTTGTCGGGCCAGGAACCTGGAACCGGCTGGTCCAGAGCGGACGAATCAACAACCTGCTCGATTGGTTGACCCTGGATGCCGCACAGCTTGCTAACATTGCCGGCTTCGGCGAACGCAGCAGCGAGCGCTTGCTCAACAGTTTGAACGGCGCACGGCGCCAATCGTTCGAGCGCTGGGTAAAAGCACTGGGCTTGCCTCCCGCAGGCGGCGCACCTTTGGGGCAGTCGTGGCAAGCACTGCTCGCACGCAGCCCTCAGGACTGGCAGGCACATCCTGGCATTGGCGCCCGGCGTGCTACACAATTGAGCGCGTTTTTTCGTGATCCGAACGTACAGGCTTTAAGTGAAGTTTTACGTGCTGCCGGGATTGCCGGTTTCGACTAGCTACCCGAGCTACTGCAGCACTTCGGTTTTCTGGATTTGTATTGTCATTTTTTATCATGGAGCCATTTATGAAATTACTTTCACCGCTCGCCCTGTTTACTGTCTGCGGCCTGCTGGCTGCCCCGTTGATGGCCGCTGATGCAGCACCGGAACTGACCGGCTGCGCGGCCAAGAAACAAGCCATCACCCTGCAACTTGAGCAAGCCCGTGCCCACGGCAACGACAATCAGGTGGCTGGCCTGGAAAAAGCCCTGAGCGAAGTGACCGCCCATTGCACCGACGCGGGCCTGCGCAAGGAACGCGAAAACAAGGTGCTGGAAGCCAAGCACGAAGTCAGCAAGCGTCAGGCCGACCTGGACAAAGCCATGAAGAAAGGCGATCCGGAAAAAATCGACAAGCGCAAAAACAAACTGGCCGAATCGCGCAAGGAACTGCAAGAAGCGCTAGATCAGCTGGATAAGTAAGCCTCACTGAAAACCTGTGTGGGAGAGCCGCTCCCACACAGGTAGATATGGCTCGTTGTTACTCAGTGATTCCTGAACTCCTTGTGGCACGCGCTGCAGGTGTCTTCGACTTTCTGCACGGCAGGCGCAAGGTTGCCGGCTTTGTAGGGCTTTACCTGGCTGGCAATGACCAGCTCTCCGGTTGCCGCCTCCAACTCCCGCGCCAACTGCTGAAAACGCGCCTGCTTTTGCCAGACATCATCGGTTGCGCTGGTCTGATCGGTCTCTTTGACTTGAGGGAAATGTCTCCATGGCTCATGAGCCAAAGCATCCAGTTTGATCGCTCCTTCGGTAAAACGCGGGCCATCGAACGCAATCCGGCCACGCAACATGCCACCCAGGTCTTCGCTGGTCTTTAGCATTTGCTTGAAAATCGCTTTACGCTGGCCCAGCGGCGAATCGGGATCCACCCCGCCACACGCCGACAGCGTCAGGCAAGCCAGCACTACAACAGTCAATCGTTTAAAAGTCATGGTCGCTTCAGGTCACAGAATTCGGTCGCCAGTATCCTCGCGTCACCTGCAAAGACCAATACCCCTATTGAATACAAGGGCTGCCTGACGGTCAGATGACCTTGGCAATCCTCGAAGGAACTTCATCTATGAGTAGATTTTTCAAGCCACTGGTCTGGGCCTTGCCCGTTGTCATGTTGCTGGCCGGTTGCAATGGCACCGACAAGGACAAAAACGCCGCCAAACCCGAGCCACACACCACCTACAGCAAGGCTGACTGGAGCGCACTGCCTGAAGTGACGGGCAGTGACCTGCAAAGCGGTTTTGCTTCATGGCGCAGCGCCTGTACCCGACTCAAGGCCGACGCCAACTGGGGCCCCGTGTGCGGCGATGCCGCCGCCTTGCCTGAGAGCCCGAGCGTGGCCGACATCAGCAGCTTCCTGCAATCACACCTGGACGTGTACAGC
>JBILYW010000625.1:0-2646 GCA_044377555.1 Pseudomonas sp. | reverse complement strand
CTGCAACAAGGCCGGGTCACCGTCGACGGCCAGGTCAAAACCCTGCGCCTGAACAACCGCCTGCGCGGGTTGATCGACACCGCGCTCGCCAGCCATCAATTACTGGCCACAGATCCAAAGCTGCGCTTGAACGCCGCCCAACAGCTGCAAAAATCCGCCAGACCGGCACAACTCACATTCCTCGACCGGCAACTGGCTGGCGAAACCGACAGCGATGTGCGCAGCGCATTGAGCCTGGCCCTGGCCAACCTGCAACTGGTCGATCCAGACCCGGCCGTGCGTCTGGCCGCCGTGCGCCTGCTGGGTGAAACGGGCGAACCGCTGGCCCGCACCCGCCTCGAAACCCTGCTGCAACCCGGTATCGAAACCGATGCCTCGGTACGCACCGCCGCCGAAACCAGCCTGGCCCAGGTAACCCGCAAACTGCTGATCGGCGACTTGCTGGGGCAGGCGTTCAGCGGTTTGTCCCTGGGTTCGATCCTGCTGCTGGCCGCCCTCGGTCTGGCGATCACCTTCGGCCTGCTCGGGGTGATCAACATGGCCCACGGCGAGATGCTGATGCTCGGCGCCTACTCCACGTATTGCGTGCAGTTGCTGTTCCAGCGCTTTGCGCCGGGCGCCATCGAGTTCTACCCGTTGCTGGCGTTGCCGGTGGCGTTCGTCGTCACCGCAAGCGTGGGCATGGTGCTGGAGCGCACCATCATTCGTCACCTCTACGGCCGCCCGCTGGAAACCCTGCTCGCCACCTGGGGCATCAGCCTGATCCTGATCCAGCTGGTGCGTGTGCTGTTCGGCGCGCAAAACGTCGAAGTGGCCAACCCGGCCTGGCTCTCGGGCGGGCTGCACGTGCTGCCCAACCTGGTGCTGCCGTACAACCGCCTGGTGATCATCGTGTTTGCCCTGGCCGTGGTGTTCCTGACCTGGTTGCTGCTGAACAAAACCCGCCTGGGCCTCAACGTGCGGGCCGTCACCCAGAACCGCAACATGGCTGCCTGCTGCGGCGTGCCCACCGGGCGGGTGGACATGCTCGCCTTTGGCCTCGGCTCGGGGATTGCCGGGCTGGGCGGCGTGGCCTTGAGTCAGGTCGGCAACGTCGGCCCGGATCTGGGCCAGGGCTACATCATTGATTCGTTCCTGGTGGTGGTGCTCGGCGGCGTCGGGCAACTGGCCGGCACCGTCTACGCGGCCTTGGGCCTGGGCATCGCGAACAAGATTCTTGAACCACAGATCGGCGCCGTACTGGGCAAAATCCTGATCCTGGGGCTGATCATTCTGTTTATCCAGAAGCGTCCGCAGGGGCTCTTCGCGCTTAAGGGACGGGTGATCGACTGATGAATCAGCCTCTGATGCTCACTGCCACACAAAAGGCCGGCCCTGCTGTCACTGCATGGGTCGGGGGCCTGGTTCTGCTGACTCTGCTGGCCTTGCCGCTGCTTTCGCTGTTGCCCGCCGACAGCCCGTTTCAGGTCTCGGCCTACACCCTGACCCTGGTGGGCAAAATCCTCTGTTATGCCATCGTCGCCCTGGCGCTGGATCTGGTCTGGGGCTACGCCGGGCTGCTGTCCCTGGGGCACGGCCTGTTCTTCGCCCTGGGCGGCTATGCAATGGGCATGTACCTGATGCGTCAGGCCTCGGGCGATGAACTGCCGGCCTTTATGACGTTTTTGTCGTGGACTGAATTGCCCTGGTACTGGGTCGGCACCGAACATTTCTGGTGGGCCATGTGCCTGGTGGTATTGGCTCCCGGCTTACTGGCGCTGGTGTTCGGGTTTTTCGCCTTCCGCTCGCGGATCAAGGGCGTGTATTTCTCGATCATGACCCAGGCCCTGACCTTTGCCGGGATGCTGCTGTTTTTCCGCAACGAAACCGGCTTTGGCGGCAACAACGGCTTCACCAACTTTCGCAGCATTCTGGGGTTTGGCATTACCGAGCCGGGCACCCGTGCCGCGCTGTTTTTCGCCACCGTGCTGCTGCTGGTGACCAGCCTGTTCCTCGGCTGGCGCCTGGCGCGCAGCAAGTTTGGCCGGGTGCTGACGGCGCTGCGCGATGCGGAAAACCGCCTGATGTTCTGCGGCTACGACCCGCGCGGTTTCAAACTGTTTGTGTGGGTGTTGAGCGCGGTGCTGTGCGGTTTGGCCGGGGCCTTGTATGTGCCGCAAGTGGGCATCATCAACCCCGGTGAAATGTCGCCGACCAACTCCATCGAAGCCGCCGTATGGGTCGCCCTCGGCGGGCGCGGCACCCTGATCGGGCCGTTGCTGGGCGCGGGCGTGGTCAACGGCATGAAGAGCTGGTTCACCGTGGCCTTCCCCGAATACTGGCTGTTCTTTCTGGGGGCGCTGTTTATCGTCGTGACCCTGTACCTGCCCAAAGGCGTGATCGGCCTGCTGAAGAAAAGGGGCGAATGATGCGCATCACTCCAACCGCTGAATTTATGCTCGAGCCCGCTTTTGATCCCAACAAAGACGCTGGCAGCAGCCGCGATGCCATCGGCTTTGGCCAACGCGTGGAGCCGGGGCTCAATACCCGCCACGGCACCATCCTGACCCTGGAAGACATCAGCGTCAGTTTTGATGGTTTCAAGGCACTGAACAACCTCAACCTGTACATCGGCGTGGGCGAGTTGCGCTGCATCATCGGCCCCAA
>JBILYW010000110.1:0-8147 GCA_044377555.1 Pseudomonas sp. | reverse complement strand
CTGGCACTCGCGCTTGACCGCTGCGTGCAGGTCTTCGCCGTTACGCGGGAAGTACCACGGGCGTTTCCACTGGCCGACGTCCTCAAACTCGGCGCCCTGTTTGACGTGCCAGGCTTGCAGCGCGGTGTAACGCACGGGCTCGAAAATGTGCCCGCAATGCCGGCCCGCCACTGCGCCAAACGTGACCGGCGTGTAGTTGGGGCGGAACATGGTGGTGCCCATCTGCGGGATGGTCACGTTCAGCGAACGCGCCGCAATGGCCAGCCCGTTGACGTTGCCCAGCTTGCCCTGGTCGGTGCCAAAGCCCAGCGCGGTGTAGCGTTTGACGTGCTCGACCGATTCAAAGCCTTCACGGGTGGCCAGTTCGATGGCGGCGGCCGTGACGTCGTTTTGCAGGTCGACAAATTGCTTGGGGGCCCGCGCCGTGGCTTTTTCGTGGGGCACTTGAAACAGTGCCAGCGTGGGTTCCTGATGCAGGTTCAGGGCTTTGGGCAACACGCCCTCAACCGGTTTGAACCCGGCTTCACTGGCCGCGCGCACGCCGCCTTCAAAACCATCGGCCAGGCTGTCGCCGAGGGGATAAACGCCGTTGATGCCGCCCACGCACACCCGTTTTTGCGGGGCTTCGCCAGGTACGAAACCCAGGATGTCTTCACGCCAGGTCGGCTTGCCGCCCAGGTGTGAGGCCAGGTGCACCACCGGGCTGTAACCGCCCGAAGTCGCCACCAGATCGCACTCCAGCCATTCGCCGGGGCTGGCGACGCTGTGGGATTTAAGGTCAATCGCCGCCACTCGGGCGCCGGTCACGTGTTTGCTGCCACGGGTTTCGATCACCGCGCTGCCCGTCAAAATGCGAATGCCCTTGGCCCGGGCTTCTTCGACCAGCGAGCCGCGCGGGTTGCTGCGGGCATCGGCAATTGCGACCACCTGCTGGCCTGCATCCAGCCAATCCAGTGCGACGCGATACGCATGATCGTTGTTGGTACTGAGCACCAGTTTTTTACCCGGTACCACGCCGTAGCGGCGCACGTACGTGGACACCGCGCCCGCCAGCATATTGCCCGGCACGTCGTTGTTGCCGTACACCAATGGCCGCTCGCACGCGCCGGTGGCCAGCACCACGCGCTTGGCCCGCACCCGGTGGATACGCTGACGCACCTGGCCAATGGGCGCACGGTCACCCAGATGGTCGGTGAGGCGTTCGTGAATGGTCAGGAAGTTGTGATCGTGATAGCCGTTAACCGTGGCCCGTGGCAGCAGCACTACCTCAGGCAACGTCTTGAGTTCGGCAATCACCTTGGCCACCCATTCCATCGCCGGTTTGCCATCCAGGCTTTCACGACTGTCGAGCAGGCTGCCGCCGAACTCTTCCTGCTCATCGGCCACGATCACCCGCGCGCCGCTGCGTGCCGCCGCCAGTGCCGCGGCCAAACCCGCAGGGCCTGCACCGACGATCAGCACGTCGCAGTGGTGGTTCAGGTAGTCATAGGTATCGGGATCGTTCTGGGTCGGCGAACGGCCCAGACCTGCAGCCTTGCGGATGTACTTCTCGTAAGTCATCCAGAACGACTGTGGGTACATAAAGGTTTTGTAGTAGAAACCCGGCGGCATCAGCTTGCCGCCGACCTTGCCCAAAATCCCCATCACGTCGTTGTTCACGTTGGGCCAGCCGTTGGTGCTGGCGGCCACCAGGCCTTGATACAGCGCCTGTTGCGTGGCGCGCACGTTGGGGATTTGCGTGGCTTCGGTGGCGCCGATTTGCAGCACCGCGTTGGGTTCTTCGGCACCGGCGGCATAGATGCCCCGTGGCCGGGAATATTTGAAGCTGCGGCCAATCACGTCCACGCCGTTGGCCAGCAAGGCTGCGGCCAGGCTGTCGCCCTCGTAGCCCTGGTATTGCTGACCGTTGAACGTAAAGGTCAGCACTTTGCTGCGATCGACGCGGCCGCCGTTAGGCAGGCGATGGGTCTGGCTCATACCTTTTCTCCCTGCTCGCGAGTGGCCGTGGTGGTCAAGGGTGCCGCCTTTTCAGTGAACTGCGGCTGGGTGCCGATCAGGTAGGTTTCAAGAATTTCATAGGTCACGGTGTTGCGCGTGGCGTTGAAAAACTGACGGCAACCGGCGACGTGGTTCCACAGCTCGTGGTGCAGGCCCCGTGGGTTGTCGCGAAAAAACAGGTAGTCGCCCCACTCGGCGTCGGTGCAGACGCTGGGGTCAAGAGGGCGCGGGATATGCGCCTGGCCGCTGGCATGGAATTCCTCTTCGGAGCGCAATTCGCCGCAATGGGGACAGAAGATATGGAGCATGGGTGTTTCTCCTGTTAGTGGGCGACCGCGGCAGCGCCGTGTTCGTCGATCAGTGCACCGGTGTAGAACCGGTCAATGGAAAACGGGGCAGCCAATGGGTGCATTTCACCCTTGGCCAGACTGGCGGCAAACACGTTGCCCGAGCCCGGCGTGGCCTTGAAGCCGCCCGTGCCCCAGCCGCAGTTGAAGAACAGGTTGGGCACCGGGGTTTTGGAGATGATCGGGCAGGCGTCGGGCGTGGTGTCGACGATGCCGCCCCACTGGCGGTTCATGCGTACGCGGGACAGTACCGGGAACATTTCCACAATCGCCTGGATGGTGTGTTCGATCACCGGGTACGAGCCGCGCTGGCCGTAACCGTTGTAACCGTCGATCCCGGCACCGATCACCAGATCGCCCTTGTCGGACTGGCTGATGTAACCGTGCACGGCGTTGGACATGATCACGCTATCGATGATCGGTTTGATCGGCTCCGACACCAGGGCCTGCAGCGGGTGCGACTCGATTGGCAAGCGGAACCCGGCCTGACGCGCCATGTGCCCGGAGTTGCCGGCCGTGACCACGCCCACGCGCTTGGCGCCGATAAAACCCTTGCTGGTTTCAACGCCGATGCACACGCCGTTTTCCTTGCGAAAGCCCAGCACTTCGGTTTGCTGGATCAGGTCCACGCCCAGCGCGTCTGCGGCACGGGCAAAGCCCCAGGCCACGGCGTCATGGCGGGCCACGCCGCCACGGCGTTGTACGGTGGCGCCCAGCACCGGGTAGCGGGTGTTTTTTGAGCAATCGAGGTACGGAATCTCGTCCGCCACTTGCCTGGCATTCAGCAGTTCGCCGTCCACGCCGTTGAGGCGGTTGGCGCTGACCCGGCGTTCCGAGTCGCGAATGTCTTGCAGGGTGTGGCACAGGTTGTACACACCGCGCTGGGAGAACATGACGTTGTAGTTCAAGTCCTGGGACAAGCCTTCCCACAACTTCATGGCGTGCTCGTAAAGGTGCGCCGACTCGTCCCACAAGTAGTTGGAACGCACGATGGTGGTGTTGCGCGCCGTGTTGCCGCCGCCCAGCCAGCCCTTTTCGACCACCGCCACGTTGGTGATGCCGTGTTCCTTGGCCAGGTAGTAGGCCGTCGCCAGCCCGTGCCCGCCACCACCGACGATGATCACGTCATAGACCTTTTTCGGGGTCGGGGTACGCCACATCTTCTGCCAGTTTTCGTGGTGGCTGAGGGAGTGTTTGAAGAGGCCGAAGCCTGAATACCGTTGCATAGGGTTTACTCCAAAAACGCGCTCAGCGATAAACCGGGAAGTCTTTGCACAGCGAAGTCACCTGGCGGGCAACGTCGGCCTCAATGTCGGCATCGCCCAGGTGATCGAGGATGTCGCAGATCCAGCCCGCCAGCTCCGTGCATTGCGCCACTTTGAAACCGCGCGTGGTCACCGCCGGGGTGCCGATGCGCAGGCCCGAGGTCACGAACGGCGATTGCGGATCGTTGGGGACGGCGTTTTTGTTGACCGTGATATGGGCACGGCCCAGCGCGGCATCGGCGTCTTTGCCGGTCAGGCCCTGGCGGATCAGGCTGAGCAGGAACAGATGGTTGTCGGTGCCGCCCGAAACCACGTCATAGCCGCGCTTGATAAACACTTCAGCCATGGCCTGGGCGTTTTCAATCACCTGCTTTTGATAGGTTTTGAAGCCCGGCTCCAGCGCTTCTTTAAAGCACACCGCCTTGGCCGCGATCACATGCATCAGCGGGCCGCCCTGACCACCGGGGAACACCGCCGAGTTGAGTTTCTTTTCCAGGGCCTCGTTGGACTTGGCCAGGATCAACCCGCCACGGGGCCCGCGCAGGGTTTTGTGGGTGGTGGTGGTGACCACGTCAGCGTACGGCAGCGGGTTCGGGTACAACCCAGCGGCGACCAGACCGGCCACGTGGGCCATGTCGACAAACAGGTAGGCGCCGACCTTGTCGGCAATCTGACGAAAGCGCGGGAAATCGAGGAATTTGGAGTAAGCCGAGAAGCCGGCAATGATCATCTTGGGCTGATGCTCAACGGCCAGGCGCTCTACTTCGTCGTAGTCGATCAGGCCGGTGGCGGTGTCAATGCCGTACTGCACGGCGTTGTACAACTTGCCGGAGAAACTGACGCTGGCGCCGTGGGTCAAATGCCCGCCGTGGGCCAGGCTCATGCCCAGAACAGTGTCACCGGCATTCAGTAACGCCAGGTACACCGCCGCGTTGGCCTGGCTGCCCGAATGCGGCTGCACGTTGGCGTAATCGGCGCCAAACAGTTGCTTGGCGCGGTCGATGGCCAGTTGCTCGACTTTATCCACATGCTCGCAACCGCCGTAGTAACGTTTGCCGGGGTAGCCTTCGGCGTACTTGTTGGTCAGACCGCTGCCCTGGGCTTGCATCACGCGCTGGCTGGTGTAGTTCTCGGAGGCGATCAGCTCGATGTGATCTTCCTGACGCTGATCTTCGGCATTCATGGCCGCTAACAAGGCATCGTCGTAGCCCTGGATCTGATCCTGCTTGCTGAACATTGCGTGTCTCCCAGCGCCAGCGCGCCTTTTGGTCTCGGTGGGGCTTATGCCCTTTGAGCCTGATGGTAGAGCTGGCGCAGGCGGACCAAATGCCTATGGGCGCCACGCAATGGTGCGTTTACGACATGGTTTCGTATAACCCTGCGGGAGCGGGCTTGCTCGCGATACTGGCGGCGCGGCCCGTCTGGTAAACCGTGTTGATGCCATCGCGGGCAAGTCCGCTCCCACCCTTTGGCCGCAAGGTTATTGGACTATTCTTTTGTAGGGTGTTTCCGCATACAGCGTCGTGTCTGTGCACTCGCAAGATTCTTGGATAAAGTGCAGCACGAACTTCGACCAAGGAACCGGGAAATGACTGACAAGAGCCAACAATTCGCCAGCGACAACTACTCCGGTATCTGCCCCGAAGTCTGGTCTGCCATGGAAAAAGCCAACCACGGCCACCAACGCTCATACGGCGACGATGAGTGGACCCTGCGTGCGTCCAACGACTTTCGCAAACTGTTCGAAACCGACTGCGAAGTGTATTTCGCCTTCAACGGCACCGCCGCCAACTCCCTGGCACTGTCGTCGTTGTGCCAGAGCTTCCACAGCGTGATCTGCTCCGAGACTGCCCACGTCGAAACCGACGAGTGCGGCGCCCCGGAATTCTTCTCCAACGGCTCCAAACTGCTGATCGCCCGTACCGAGAACGGCAAGATCACCCCCGAGTCGATCCGCGAAATCGCCCTCAAGCGCAAAGACATCCACTACCCGAAACCGCGGGTGGTCACCATCACCCAGGCCACTGAAGTCGGTAGCGTGTACCGCCCGGAAGAAATCCGCGCCATCAGCGCCACCTGCAAAGAGCTGGGCTTGTTGCTGCACATGGACGGTGCCCGCTTCTCCAACGCCTGCGCCTTCCTGGGCTGCACGCCGGCAGAGCTGAGCTGGAAAGCCGGCGTGGACGTGCTGTGCTTTGGCGGGACCAAAAACGGTATGGCGGTGGGCGAAGCGATTCTGTTCTTCAACCACGACCTGTCCGTGGACTTTGACTACCGCTGCAAACAGGCCGGGCAACTGGCGTCGAAAATGCGCTTTTTGTCAGCACCCTGGGTGGGGTTGCTGGAAAACGATGCATGGCTCAAACACTCCCGCCACGCCAACCACTGCGCCCAGTTGCTGAGCCAGCTGGTGAGTGACATTCCGGGGGTTGAGCTGATGTTCCCGGTGGAGGCCAACGGCGTGTTCCTGCAACTGTCGGAACCGGCAGTGGCTGCGCTGACCGCCAAGGGCTGGCGTTTCTACACCTTTATCGGCAAAGGCGGCGCACGCTTCATGTGCTCGTGGGACACCGAGGAAGCGCGTGTTCGGGAATTGGCGGCGGATATTCGTGAGGTGATGTCAGCTTAAAGCGGACGCAACATCAATACTAATGTGGGAGCGGGCTTGCTCGCGATGGCATCAGCGCGGTCGTACAGACAAACCGCGTTGCCTGAATCGCGAGCAAGCCCGCTCACACAGGGGTGATTGGTTTACGAACGATCAGGATTGCCCGATTGTTCGCTCAATCACATCGACCGTGGCGCTGACTTGCTCTTGATAACGGTCGAGTTCCTGTTTGTGTTGCTGCTTGAGCTCAATCTGCTGTGAACACAGATTCAGCGCCGCCAGCACCAGCAATTTGTCCCCGATCAAGCTCGGGTACTTTCTTTTCGTGTCGGCCAGGGCGGCTTTCAACATGACCGTGGCTGCCATCAGGGTTTGTTGCTCCCCCTCAGGCGCTTTGATCGTGTAGTCGTTACCCAGAATCGAGACGACATTTACTCCGTCTCTGTCCACGCTCATGCGCTGACAGGGCTCGCGCGCTCAACCAGTGCCTGGATGCGGGCAGCGGTTGCACCTTGCTTCTCTTCCTGTTCCATCAGGCTCAGTTGCAGGCTTTCGTTTTCGTCTTTGGCCAAAGCCAATTCAGCGCTCAGCTGTTCTTTGGCATCCAGCAGTTCTTGCTTTTGCTGAACCAGGTCGCTGACCAGTTGTTCCAGTTTGCTAAGGGATGATTCCATCATGGTAGTGATCTCAAGCAGTTTCAGAGGGCGCGTACGATAAAGAAAAGTCACCGGCTAAGCTAGGGTCTGTTCCCGTTTCATTGCGGCCGCGCCGATAGCCCATGTGGTGCAGGGCAAGGCGCGAGCAGCGTGGTCGGGTTGTTCCAAATAAGCTGCGAGCAACGCCGCCCTGCGCCAAATGGGTTATCGGCCCTTCGGGTCGCAATGAAACGAGAACAGAGCCTAGCGGCAACCTGCCTTTCAGAGCCCTAAAGACTGTGGTTTCGGGCCTTTGTTCCCCATATCACCAAATACCCTGCTGGATGGGCCGCTCGACGCCCGATTGCTCGCGATTCAGGCAACGCGGTTCAGCTGACCGCCTGCGGTGATGCCATCGCGAGCAAGCCCGCTCCCACCGGAACGCGGCGAACCTCAAAACTCGATCCGCACATCCCCCTTCGGCACGCTGCAGCACGACAGGATGTAGCCTTCGGCAACGTCTTCGTCGGTGATGCCGCCGTTGTGCTCCATCTCGACTTCGCCGCCCAGTTTCAACACCTTGCACGTGCCGCAAATCCCCATGCCGCAGGCCTTGGGGATCAACAACCCCAGCTTGGCAGCCGCCGCATGCACGGTTTCGGCCGGCCCCACGCGGATGCTTTTGCCGGAGGCGGTGAATTCCACCTGGTTCAAATCCGCCAGGTCCAGCTCCGGTGCCTCGGCGGCCTGTTCGGCTTGCTCCACCGCATCGGCCCGGGCTTCGGGCGGTGTCGCACCGAAAGACTCTTCGTGATAACGGCTCATATCGAAACCGTTGGCTTCCAGCAGGCGCTTGACCGCACTCATGTATGGCGTCGGCCCGCAGCAAAATACTTCGCGCTCCATGAAGTCGGGCGCCATCAGCTCCAGCATCTTGTGGTTCAGGTAACCGCGATACCCGGCCCAGGGTTCGCCCAGACCATGTTTTTCGCAGATCAGGTGCAGGCTGAAATTGTCGATGCGCGAAGCCATGTGCTCCAGCTCGCGGTGGTAAATGATGTCTTTGGGCGAACGGGCGCTGTGGATAAACACCATGTCGACATTGGCGTTGGTGTCGTAAAACCAGCGCGCCATCGACATCACCGGGGTAATCCCCACCCCGCCGCTCAAATACAGCACCTTGGGGCTCGGGGCATCAATGGCGTTGAACAGCCCGACCGGCCCGTGAACGGCCAGCTCCTGGCCTTCACTGAGGGTGTCGTGCAACCAGTTGGACACCCGCCCGCCCGGCACG
>JBILYW010000109.1:0-8162 GCA_044377555.1 Pseudomonas sp. | reverse complement strand
AGCCCCAATGCCACGTATTCCGCAGAACCGCCGAAAATCGCGTTGGCTACGGCATACGCCAGGCCCACGCCCAATGCCCTGACCTGAGGCGGGAACATCTCGGCTTTTACCAGCCCGCTGATCGAGGTGTAAAAGCTGACAATCGCCAGCGCCAGCGTAATCAGCACAAAAGCCAGGAACGGGCTGCTGATGGTTTTCAGGCTCAGCAGGATCGGCACGGTACACAGCGTACCCAGCGCGCCAAACCAGAGCATGTTGTTACGTCGACCGATCTTGTCCGCCAGCATGCCGAACAGCGGCTGCATGCACATATAAAGGAACAGCGCGCCGGTCATGATGTAGCTGGCGGTTTTGGCATGCATGCCGGCCGTGTTCACCAGGTACTTCTGCATGTAGGTGGTAAAGGTGTAAAAAATCAGCGAGCCGCCTGCGGTGTAGCCCAACACGGTAATAAACGCGGCTTTATGGTCGCGGAACAAGGCCCGCACACTGCCTGCGTCCTTGTCCTGCCGGGTTTCGGCGCTGGTGGTTTCTTTCAGGGTGCGACGCAGCATTAACGAAATCAGCGCGGCAATGGCCCCGATCACAAATGGCACGCGCCAGCCCCAGGCCCGCAGTTCATCTTCCGACAGGAACTGCTGAAGAATCACCACCACCAATACCGCCAGCAGTTGTCCGCCGATCAGGGTCACATACTGGAAGGAGGCAAAGAAGCCGCGCTGGCCCTTGAGTGCCACTTCGCTCATGTAAGTAGCCGTGGTGCCGTACTCGCCCCCCACCGACAGCCCCTGAAACAGACGCGCCATCAACAGCAAGGCCGGGGCCCAGGCGCCAATCGAGGCGTAGGTCGGCAAACAGGCAATCACCAGTGAGCCGGCGCACATCATCAGCACCGAGATCATCATTGAATTCTTTCGCCCGTGTTTATCGGCGACCCGGCCAAACAGCCAGCCACCGATGGGGCGCATCAAAAATCCGGCCGCAAACACGCCGGCGGTGTTGAGCAACTGCACCGTAGGGTCATCGGAAGGGAAAAAAGCAGGTGCGAAGTAGATAGCGCAGAAGGCGTAAACGTAAAAGTCGAACCATTCGACAAGGTTGCCGGAGGACGCACCGACAATCGCAAAAATCCTTTTTTTGCGTTCCTCTCCCGTGTAGTGAGTTTCTGTTGTCATGTTTGTTTACTCATCAGGTTTTAGTTGCAGTCAGACACACCTTGCAACATGTAGCGCCATGACCGCAATAAGCCGAACGACTGAGACCGTGGGAGCGAGCCTGCTCGAGAAGGTCTCAAGAGCAACGCGGTTATCCAGTAAACCGATGTTTGCTCAGGAGTCTTCGCGAGCAGGCTCGCTCCCACTGAAGCAGCATTGAGCGCTATCAGACCCGTTCGATGGCCAATGCCAGACCTTGCCCAACACCCACACACATGGTCGCCAGCGCTTTTTTACCACCGGTTCTTTCCAGCTGATGCAACGCGGTCATCACGATGCGGGCGCCGCTCATGCCCAGAGGATGGCCCAGGGCTATCGCCCCGCCATTGGGGTTAACCTGGGGCGCATCGTCTGCCAGGCCCAGCTCCCGCAGGACGGCCAGGCCCTGACTGGCGAAGGCTTCGTTGAGCTCGATCACATCGAAATCGCTGACTGCCAGACCCAGGCGCTCCACCAGCTTGCGCACCGCAGGCACCGGGCCGATGCCCATCACACGCGGCGCCACACCGGCACTGGCCATGCCCAGCACCCGGGCCCGGGCGGTCAGGCCATGACGTTTCACCGCAGCGGCCGACGCCAGAATCATCGCCGCCGCCCCGTCATTCACCCCCGAGGCATTGCCGGCGGTGACTGTTTTGTCCGGGCCGTTGACCGGTTTGAGTTTGCTCAGGGTCTCGAGGGTGGTTTGCGCACGCGGGTGCTCATCATGCTCAACGAGGGTTTCGCCTTTTTTGTGGGCGATACGTACCGGCACGATTTCTTCGGCGAAGTAGCCTGCGGCCTGGGCGGCGGCAGTACGTTGCTGGCTGCGCAGGGCGAAAGCATCCTGATCGGCACGGGAAATCCCGTAATCATCCGCCACGTTATCCGCCGTCTGCGGCATCGGGTCGATACCGTATTGGGCCTTCATCAACGGGTTAATAAAGCGCCAGCCGATGGTGGTGTCTTCCAGCTTCATGTTGCGCGAAAACGCCGCATCGGCCTTGCCCATCACAAACGGCGCTCGCGACATGGACTCCACGCCCCCGGCAATCGCCAGCTCCATCTCGCCGCTGGCAATCGCCCGGAATGCCGTACCGATGGCATCCATGCCCGAGGCACACAGCCGGTTAAGGGTCACGCCCGGAATGGTCTCGGGCAGCCCGGCCAACAAGGCCGCCATACGCGCAACGTTGCGATTGTCTTCACCGGCCTGGTTGGCGCAGCCGAAGAACACTTCATCGACTTCGTTCCAGTTCACGCCCGGGTTGCGCTCGATCAACGCCTTGATCGGCGCTGCGGCCAGGTCGTCAGCACGGACGGTTGCCAGGCCACCGCCAAAACGGCCAATGGGTGTACGAATCGCGTCACAGATAAAGACTTCGCGCATCAGGCTTCTCCCGGCGCCTGGCCATGGGCCAGAGCGGTCCGCGCTTCCAGATCACGCAAGGCATTGAGCTCGATGTCCGTTGGCGCGGCCGTCTCTTCGACGCTGTCGGCAAAACGGATGGCCCAGCCGGTAGCGGCGATCACTTGTTCACGGGTTACACCCGGGTGCAGGGCCGTGACCACGAATTCGTTGGTTTGCGCTTCAGGCTCCATGGTGCACAGGTCGGTGATGATCCCCACCGGGCCCGCGCCTGGCAGGCCCAGACGTTTGCGCGAGTCGCCGCCCTCGCCATGCCCCACCGAGGTAATGAAATCCAGTTTGTCGACAAATGAGCGTGCCGACTGCTTGAGGATGATCAGTACGCTTTTCGCCGAGCCGGCGATTTCCGGCGCGCCGCCGGCACCCGGCAGGCGAACTTTTGGCTGGTGATAGTCACCGACCACCGTGGTGTTGATATTGCCGAAGCGGTCGACCTGGGCCGCGCCCAAAAAACCGACATCGACCCGGCCACCCTGCAGCCAGTAGCGGAAGATTTCGCTGGTGGACACCACGGTGTCGGCGGTTTCAGCCAGCTCACCATCGCCAATCGACAGCGGCAGCACATTGGGCTTGGCGCCAATCGGGCCAGACTCGTAAATCAGCACGACATCAGGGGATGAGGTCAGGCGCGCCAGGTTGGCCGCTTTGGAAGGCAGGCCGATACCGACAAAACACACCGAGCCGTTTTTCAAACGGCGAGCGGCGGCTACGGTCATCATTTCATTGGTGGAGTAAGCCATTATTTTGCCTCCGAAGCGCGGGCCAGCTTGGCCTGGAACTCACTGAAATTTGCAGTGCCATGGATGTATTCGTTGATCCAGGCAGTGAACGTCTCACGGTCGCGGGCAATCGGGTCCCACGCCTGATAGAAAACGTTATCGCGCTCGGTGTAACCGTGAGCGTAGGACGGATGTGCACCGCCCGGCACATGGCACACAGCACTCAGGGCCCAGGTCGGCAGTACACAGGCGTTCATGGGTGCTTGCAGGTCGTCGACGATTTCTTCAACCGTGACGATGCACCGCTTGGCTGCCAACGCGGCCTCTTTCTGCACCCCCAAAATGCCCCACAACAGCACGTTGCCCTTGCGGTCGGCCTTTTGAGCGTGGATCACCGTGACATCCGGGCGTACTGCCGGCACGGCGGCCAGCACTTCGCCGGTAAACGGGCACGTCACGGTCTTGATCAGCGGATTGACCTTGGGCAAGTCAGAGCCGGCATAGGCGCGCAGTACGGCAAACGGCAGGCCAGAGGCGCCGGCCACGTATGCATTGGCCAGGTCGGCGTGGCTGTGCTCTTCGATTTCCAGCGGCTGCGGCCACTGCCTTTCAACGGCGTCACGCAAGCGGTGCAGCGAACCCACCCCCGGGTTCCCGCCCCAGGAGAAAATCAACTTTCGTGCACAACCGGCCCCGATCAACTGGTCATAGACCAGGTCAGGCGTCATCCGCACCAGGGTCAGGTCTTTCTTGCCCTGACGGATGATTTCATGACCCGCGGCAGTCGGGATCAAGTGGGTGAAACCTTCAAGGGCAACGGTGTCACCATCGCTCACAAATTGTTTCACCGCGTCGTGTAACGAAATGATGTCTGCCATCTGGGGTAGCTCCCGTTTTTTGTAGGCCACTGCGGTTGAAGAAGGTGCGCGCTGGCGACACCGGATGCTCAGCAGGTTAAGCCGCTGCTTTCTTCCAAACAATCCGATAATCGACTATGTGTTCGTTAATCGAACACATAGTTAGCAGGGTAACTATCAGGTTGCATCGGCATGGCTGACCATGCCCTTGATCAATACCGCAGCCGTTGCCAGGGCGGCCGGAATTACCAGCGCGGTCAGCACTTGCTCGAAGTTCCAACCCAGCCCCAGCAGGGTAGCGCCCATCCAGGCCCCCAGAATGGCGCCGAAACGACCAATGCCGAGCATCCACGACACACCTGTGGCCCGGCCCTGGGTCGGGTAAAAACGTGCGGCCAAAGACGGCATTGCCGATTGAGCACCGTTCACACACATACCGGCCACCAGCACCAATGTCGCCAGAACCGTAATGTTGCCCAGGCTCTGCCCTACTGCGTAGGCAAACACCCCGGCCAGCAGGTAAAAAATACCGATCACTTTATGTGGGTTGAAACGGTCCATCGCCCAGCCCACCCCTACCGCACTCAGCACACCGCCGAACTGGAACAGGGCACCAATAAACGCCGCCTGCTCCATGCTCGCGCCGCTGTCACGCATCAGCGTCGGCAGCCAGCTGGTGAGCAGGTAAACAATCACCAGCCCCATAAAGTAGGTAAGCCACAGCAACAAGGTGCCGGTGCTGTAGGTACCGGAGAAGATCACCGCAAACACATTGCGCGCCTTGACGGTCTTCTGCTCGGGAACGCTGAAGCTGGCGGCCTGGGCCACCACCGCCGGGTTTATCGGAGCCAGGGCTTTTCGAATCAGCTCAATGCTGCGATTGCGTACCACAAGAAAGCGCGCAGATTCGGGCAACCACGCCACCAGAACCAGCGTCAGAATCAACGGCAGCACTCCGCCAATCAGCAGCAGGCTGTGCCAGCCATACATCGGGATCAGCTTGGCCGAGATAAACCCGCCTCCCGCCATCCCCAGATTGAAGCCGCAGAACATGCTGGTCACCAGCAAGGATTTGTGGCGCTCAGGGGTGTATTCCGACAGCAAGGTGGTGGCATTGGGCATCCCGGCGCCCAGCCCCAGGCCAGTCAAAAAGCGCAGTACCAGCAGTTGATCAACATTGGTGCTGTAGGCCGATGCCAGGCTGAACCCGCCAAACACCAACACAGCAACGACCAGCACCACTTTGCGTCCGAAGCGGTCCGCCAATGGCCCCGAGCCCAGGGCGCCGAACACCATGCCGATCAGCGCGGCACTCATCACCGGGCCGAGGCTGGCGCGGTCAATCCCCCAGTCCTGGGACAGGGCCGGGGCGATAAACCCCATTGCCGCCGTGTCCAGGCCATCGAGGAACACAATCAGGAAACACAGGATCACCACGCGCCATTGGTAGCGCGACAGAGGTTGAGCGTTGATAAACGACTGCACATCAAGGCAGTTGCCTACAGGGGACTGAGGTGAGTTCATTATTTTTATTCCGGGTAAAAACCAGGGCGAACGGAAACCGGCCAATGGCTGGCGGCTCACACTAAAAAATGTCCAGAGGGAATCAGAGGATTTTCGGGCGACTGCGCAACAACAGTGTCAAAGACTGGCAGATGGAAGTGCTCATGGCATGTGGCCTCTTCGTTATTATTTTGTGCGGCCCCAGAATAAGTACTTGAGCAGACTGCAAGCAGGGTTGCGCTGTGGCGACATTAATCAGCGCACCGCCAACCTGCAATTCGATAAACGCTTAACTGTGCGTTTATCGAACGCTTAGTGCCCATGGCATCAACTGAACAGCTGGGTGCTCAACTCGCGACTGGCATTGAGCATGATCGGCAAAAACCGCTGTTCCAGCTCCGTGCGCGTCACCCGCCCCGCATGGGTGCTGACGTTCAGGGCTGCCAGCACCTGCCCCGAGGCGTCGTACACCGGAACGGCAATCGAGCGCAGCCCTTGCTCCAGCTCCTGATCGACAACACACCAACCTTGCTCGCGCACCTGCTGCAGACATTCAAGCAGCGCCTCGGGGGTGTGCAAGGTACGGCTGGTTTTGGCCTGGAACTCGCCATGGGCAAGGTACTCGTGCAGCGTCACGTCATCCAGCGCCGCCAGCAGGATGCGCCCCATCGACGTGCAGTACGCCGGCAAGCGGCCACCGACCGAAAGGTCCACCGAAATCAGGCGCTGGGTCGTCGCCGAGCGGGCGATATAGAGAATGTCGTCACCTTCGAGGGTCGCCATGTTGCACGCCTCGTGCAATTGCTCACTCATGCGATCCAGATACGGTTGGGCCGTGACCGCCAGCGGCGTTGACGACAGATAGGCATGGCCCAACGTCAGCACTTTGGGCAGCAGGGAATAGGTTCGGCCATCGGTCGTGGCATAACCCAGCTTGATCAGGGTGTACAGGCACCGGCGCACTGCGGCCCGCGGAATTTCGGTGCGATGGCTGATCTGGGCAATGGTCAGATGCCGCTTGCGCTCCTGAAACGCCTGCACCACAGCCAGGCCTCGGGCCAGGGACGACATAAAGTCAGGATCACCGGTAAACGCCTGAATGCGCTTGGCGGGCGACGCCACAATCGGCGGTGCGATACTGGCAACGGCATTGCGCAGTTGATCATTCATTCCCAACCCCCAGCTTCAGCTATTTATAGTTATGACATGCCGGGCGATTATCGAACCGTTGATCGATAATCGCAATCGTGCCTGTGCAAAGGGCAACGAAACGGCGCACAACGCCCGTGAATGACTGTAGCTCGACACCGACGAGTAATGGCCAATGGCCTGACTCTTATTAAAATCACCCGTTGACCACAAACAAGTGGATCAATGATAGAAAACGTCTGCTTATATGAACCTTGGGGAAGTCCATTGCCGCAGTTAAATAACTTGAAGGTTCAATTAGCCAGTAACGGATTAATAGAGCGGTGACATGCCTCGGCTTGTAAACTTTCAATTATTTGTTACACGCCACTCACTGGGAAGTTGACGCACGCGAAGTTATTCGGCGATAGTAGCAGCACGCCTCAACCCTTGAGGATTGCAAGTGATTGAGAGCACAAGGTCAAGCCTGTGCGGCAGATTGGATCCAGCCAACTCGTTGTGTTCAATAGCCACTCGCGGCTTATCCGCAAAGTTCATCGTGTGTAGTTTCCCTTTGGGGTGAACACTTACAAACGGCGACGTTCATGGTTTATTCGTGACGTGGCTGCGTGCATCACATGAGGTGTTTAAGTACGACGCTGTTAATAGTCAGTTGTCTTATTGACCGGCATTCGTCAAATGAATCGAACTCCTCGTGCACGGTGCTTCACCAGGTTTAATCTCAACACAATTAGGTAAGACAGTGACGAAAGACGAACTGCGCGCAGAACTTGAGCGTCAGGAACAACGTTTCAAGGATGTTTACGGCGGCGAAGTGACTACCTATGCCGCCCGGCCCGAGCCCGAGCGCAAACCATGGCGCAAGCGTGCCAGCCTGCTCGACCAGGCATTCTCTGAAGAACTCCAGAAAATAGAAAAAGAGCTGAAAACCGGGGACTCCTGACCTCAGGCCTGAAAATCTGCAGGAACTGCCGCCTGCCCCCCTTGCTTCCTGGCCATTTGCATGAATGGCACGGCTCTTTGGTGCGCCTGGGACACATCGATCCTGCCGCACCCGCAGATTTGAGAAATTTCATGTACTTGAATCAGACCTGTGCAAGGGCTTGAGCTCCCCCTGCGAAAACCCTTACAGCCTTTGCTGTCAGCGGTTCGAAGGGTATTTCCTACGCCCGTTGGCCGAAGCTACTTACGAGCTTTTTCATTTATAGATGTTACCAACGGGCAGCAAGTGCATTGATTAGCGGGGTTTTCTGGCATAATCCGCCCCCCTTTATGACCGTGTCAGAAAACCTTCATGATCGATCTATTAAGC
>JBILYW010000108.1:0-8165 GCA_044377555.1 Pseudomonas sp. | reverse complement strand
TCGGTGACGGCAACCTGCACTTGAATATCCTCAAGCCTGAAAACCTGAGCAAGGACGAGTTTTTTGCCAAGTGTGCGACGGTGAACAAGTGGGTATTTGAAACCGTAGAGAAGTACAACGGTTCGATCTCTGCCGAGCACGGCGTGGGCATGACCAAGCGCGATTACCTGACCTACAGCCGCTCGCCGGTGGAGATCGAGTACATGAAAGCGCTCAAGGCCGTGTTCGACCCGAACGGCATCATGAACCCGGGCAAGATTTTTGCGGTTTAACTAACCATACAAAACCCGTAGCAGCTGCCGGAGGCTGCTACGGAGTCACTAGCCAACAGCGGAGTCGGTCCATGAGCTATCAGCACCAGTATGTCGACGGTACCCGAATTCACTTTCCTATCGGCAAAGTGGTATGCATCGGGCGTAACTATGCCGAGCACGCCAAAGAGCTGGATAACCCGATCCCGACCGAGCCTTTGCTATTTATCAAACCGGGCAGTTGTGTGGTGCCGCTGGACGGTGGTTTTGCGATCCCGACCGAGCGCGGCTCGGTGCACTACGAAGCAGAAATCTCGGTGCTGATCGGCAAGCCGCTGTCGAACAACCCGAGTGTTGAAGAAGTGCTGGACGCCATCTCCGGTTTCGCCCCCGGTCTGGACCTGACTCTGCGTGACAAGCAGGCCGAGCTTAAAAGCAAAGGTTTGCCATGGGAGATCGCCAAGTCGTTCGATGGCGCCTGCGTGCTCGCGCCGTTCGTACAGAGCAGCACCTTTGCTGACCTGGCCGACATCGGCATTCGTCTGACCATCAATGGTGAAGTGCGTCAGGACGGCAACAGTGCCCTGATGCTCAACCCGATTGTGCCGATGATCCAGCACATGGCGGCGTGCTTCTCGCTGCAAGCCGGCGACGTGGTCATGACGGGCACCCCGGTGGGCGTTGGTCCGCTGAATGTGGGCGATGAACTGGTGCTGGAGCTGACGGGGGCAAGCCGCTTCGAAAGCAGCGTGCGCTAAGCCAGACCTGCACAACCCGATGTGGGGGCAACTGACCGGATGCAGGCACTGCGGTCTGTCAGTTAAACGAGGTGATGCCATCGCGAGCAAGCCCGCCCCCACAGCGTCATGAAGTCCCGGACGCGGAGCGCCTAAAACGCTATTCTGTCGAGGATTATTCCTATACAGAATGTGAACCGCCGAATGCCGAACTGGAACCACTACGTACAGCGCATCCTTGAATTGATGAAGCGTTATCCAGGGCTGATTGCGGCGTTTGGTTTTTGCTCGGGCGTGGGCAGTTTTATTCTGGTGGACCGCCAGCAAGGCATGGCCCGCTGGATCGCCGTGATCCTGCTGGTGAGCTGGGTCTGGCTGATGCTGGAAAACACCTTTACCCAGCTGTTTACCCGCGTGTTCAAACGCGAAATCCCGCCACCGCTGCTGCGCTATGCGACCCAGATGATCCATCAGGAAAGTCTGTTTTTCGTCCTGCCGTTTTTCTTTATCACCACCACCTGGAACAGCGGCCAGCTTGTCTTTACCGGCCTGCTGGGGGCGTGCGCGCTGGTCACGATCACTGACCCGCTGTATTACAAATGGCTGGCCCCCCGGCGCTGGCTGTACCTGGCCCTGCACACCCTGGCCCTGTTCGCGGCGATGCTGACTGCGTTGCCGATCATCCTCAATCTGACCACCGCCCAGAGCTACAAGCTGGCACTGGGCACCGCCGTGCTGCTTTCCATCCCCAGCCTTGCCGTAAGCCTGCCGCTCAAAACGTGGCGCGGCTGGCTGGTGTTGCCCTTGATCGTGCTCGCGCTGGGCGGCACCGGCTGGCTGCTGCGCTCCTGGGTGCCGCCGGCCACGCTGTGGATGACCGAAGTGGCCGTCACCACCCAGCTGCAAGACCGCACACCGGGTGAGAGCATCAAAGACATCAGCGTCAGCGAACTGCGCAGCCGTGGCCTGTATGCGTACACCTCGATCAATGCGCCACGGGGCTTGAACGAGCGGATTTACCATGTGTGGCAACTCAATGGCCAGGAGGTCGACCGTATCGCCCTGGACATTCATGGCGGTCGCAAGGAGGGCTATCGTGCGTGGACCCACAAGCAGAATTTCCCGCCTGACCCCCTGGGCCGCTGGCAAGTCCGGGTGCTGACCGAGGATGGGCAATTGATCGGCGTTTTACGCTTCCGGGTTAACCCAGATCAAGCGCCGCCAGTGGTTGTTCCGGCAAACTGAAGCACTTTTGCAGGACTGTGCTATTACATAAGGTCTGCGTTTAAACGTATTGAGCTGGGAGCTTACGATTATTACGGCCATGGCGGGCAATGCCCAATTAGACACCTCGAGTAACCCGGCGCGGCTGCTGATCAGCGGCGACTGGACGCTTGCCCATTACACCCGCCTCAAGCAGCAGACCGAGCAACTGGTCGGACAGTACGATGACCAGACCGCCATCAGCCTGGACGATGTAACCAGTATCGACACGGCCGGTGCGTCGCTGCTGGTGGAGTTGCTGGGTGCCGAGCGTGTCAACCAGCTGACCGGGACCGCACAAAAGCTCCCCGCCGCGGATCGCGCCTTGCTGCAAACGATCTACGCCTCAATGCGCGACTTCTGTGTGCCGGTCAAAGCCGAAGAGCAGAACGTCGGCATCCAGTTGTTGAGCCGTATCGGCTGCGCGGTCGACAAGCTGTGGCAGGACACCCTGCAACTGCTGGGCTTTATCGGGCTGATCCTGCAAACCCTGGCGCGCAACCTGTTGCGCCCCAGGCAATGGCGCATCACACCGGTGGTGGCGCATATCGAGCAGATTGGCCTCAACGCCGCGCCGATTGTGGTGTTGCTGACCTTTATGGTGGGCGCTGTTGTGGCATTTCTCGGCGCCACGGTGCTGGCCAGCTTTGGCGCGGGGATCTTCACTGTCGACCTCGTGGCGTTTTCCTTCCTGCGTGAATTCGGCGTGTTGCTGACCGCCATCCTGCTGGCGGGCCGTACCGCCAGTGCCTTTACGGCGCAAATCGGCTCGATGAAAGCCAACGAAGAGATCGACGCGATCCGCACGCTGGGCCTCGATCCGATGGACTTGCTGGTGCTGCCACGGGTATTGGCCCTGTTGATCGCCCTGCCGCTGCTGACCTTTCTGGCCATGATGGCCGGCATCCTGGGCGGCGCCGTGGTGTGCGTGGTCTCGCTGGGCATTTCCCCGGACATGTTTATTTCGCTGCTGCACTCGGATATCGGCGTGCAGCACTTTTTGGTGGGCATGGTCAAAGCACCGTTCTTCGCCTTTTTGATCGCGGCGGTGGGCTGCCTTGAGGGCTTTAAAGTCAGCGGCAGTGCCGAGTCGGTCGGTGCCCACACCACGTCCAGCGTGGTGCAATCGATCTTTATCGTAATCGTTCTCGACGCCGTGGCCGCGTTGTTCTTTATGGAGATGGGCTGGTGAGTACTTCCCTGCGCAAGCCCGGCGAGGCAGTGATTGAGGTGCGTGATCTGTGCAACCGCTTTGGCAGCCAGAGCGTGCACGAACACCTCGACCTTGATGTGTACAAGGGCGAAATTCTGGGGGTGGTTGGCGGCTCCGGTACCGGTAAATCCGTATTGCTGCGCAGCATCGTCGGCCTGCGCCGGCCCACTGAAGGGCAAGTGCGGGTGTTCGGCCAGGACTTGCTGAGCTTGCATGAGGCCGAGCGCTCGCTGATCGAGCGACGGTTTGGCGTGTTGTTTCAGCGTGGAGCGTTGTTCTCGTCGCTGACTGTGACTGAAAACATCGCCCTGCCCTTGATCGAGCACGCCGGGCTGAGCCGCCCTGACGCCGAGCATCTGGCGTGCGTCAAGCTGGCGCTGGCCGGGCTGCCCCTGTCGGCGGCGGACAAATATCCGTCCTCGCTGTCGGGCGGGATGGTCAAGCGCGCTGCGCTGGCCCGTGCGCTGGCGCTGGACCCGGACATCCTGTTTCTGGATGAACCTACCGCCGGGCTCGACCCGATCGGCGCGGCGGCGTTCGACCAGCTGATCCTGACCCTGCGTGATGCGCTGGGCCTGAGCGTCTTCCTGGTCACCCACGACCTGGACACGCTGTACACCATCACTGACCGGGTGGCTGTGCTGTCGCAAAAAAGGGTGCTGGTAGCAGCCCCCATCACTGAGGTCGAAGACTACGACGACCCGTGGATTCATGAATATTTCCATGGCCCCCGTGGCCGCGCCGCATACGAAGCGGCAACCCAGCTTAAGGAGCAATGACATGGAAACCCGTGCCCATCATGTATTGATCGGCCTGTTCAGCGTCCTGGTTGTCGTCGGGGCCATGCTGTTCGGTCTGTGGCTGGCGAAGGCGAGCATGGACAGCACGTTCAAGGATTATGAAGTGGTGTTCAACGAAGCGGTCAGCGGTCTGTCCAAGGGCAGCTCGGTGCAATACAACGGCATCAAGGTGGGTGACGTCATCGAGCTGCGCCTGGACGTAAAAGACCCGCGCCGTGTTCTGGCGCGCATTCGTCTGGCCGCCAGCACCCCGGTCAAGGTCGACACCAAGGCCAAGCTGGCGCTGACCGGAGTGACCGGTACTTCGATCATCCAGCTCAGTGGCGGCGACCCGAACAGCCCGGATCTCAAGGGCAAGGACGGCAAGCTGCCGGAGATTATCGCCTCGCCTTCCCCGATCGCCCGGCTGCTGACCGATGGCAACGATATGTTGGCCAACGTCAACATTCTGCTGCACAACGCTAACCGCCTGTTCTCTGGCGAGAACGTCAACCGTGTCAGCAAGACCCTGGACAACCTGGAGCAGACCACCACGGCCATTGCCAGCCAGCGTGACGATATCAGCCAGATGATGAAGCAACTGGTCCAGGTCGGTAAGCAAGCCAGCAGCACTCTGGAACAAACCACGGTGCTGATGCGCAACGCCAACGGGCTGTTGAGCACCGACGGCAAACAGATGTTCAGCAGCGCAGAGCGCGCCATGAAGTCGCTGGAACAGAGCAGCGCAACCATCAACACGCTGATCGACAACAATGAGGAATCGCTCAACAGCGGCCTGCAAGGTCTGAATCAACTGGGCCCTGCGGTCAATGAGCTGCGCGAAACCCTCGGCACACTGCGCTCGATCTCGCGGCGCCTGGAAGCCAACCCAAGCGGTTACTTGCTGGGCCGCGAACAGAACAAGGAATTCACCCCATGAAGCCTACTTATCGTCTGGCAGGTTCCCTCATCCTGGCGGCCAGCCTGAGCCTGCTCAGTGCCTGCTCGATCTTGCCCAAGCCCGAGCAGGTCGACGTGTACTGGTTGCCGTATGCGCAAGCGCCCATCGCCGCCAGCCGTAGCGCTGCGGTGAACTGGTCGTTGCGGCTCGACAAGCCGATGGCCAGTGCCGCGCTGAACAGCCAGAACATTGCGGTGGTGCCTGAGGGCAACCTGATCAGCAACTACAAGGGTGCCCGCTGGAGTGATCCGGCGCCGGTGCTGCTGCGCAATCGCCTGCTCGATGCGTTCTTGCAGGATGGCCGGATCCAGGGGCTGAGCACCGATGACACCACCGTGCAGGCCGATTATGAGTTGGGTGGAGAGTTGTTGGCGTTCCAGACGCACTACAACGGCAAAAGCCCTGAAGTGCTGATCCAGTACAACGCGCGCCTGGTGCGCAGCAGCGACCAGCGTGTGATCGCTTCCAAACGCTTTGAAGCGCGCCAGCCGCTGAGTAATCCCATGGTGCCGGGGGTGGTTGCAGGGTTTGGACAGGCCAGCGACACCCTGATGCCGCAAGTGGTGCAGTGGGTGATGCAGCAGGGGCAGGCTCAGCGTTAAGGGTCAAAAGCCAAAAGAAGCCCTCACCCCAACCCTCTCCCCCGGGAGAAGGTCGGGGTGAGGGCTTTTTGCTTTTGCCTACACCAACCCCCCATTGGCCCGCAAAATCTGCCCATTGACCCAGCTCGCCGCCGGGCTCACCAGAAACGAGATGATATTGGCGATGTCTTGCGGCTGGCCCAGGCGCTCCAGAGGCGGCATCTTGGAGAACGTCTGGATCTGCTCCGCGGTCTTGCCCTGTAAAAAAAGCTCCGTGGCCACCGGCCCGGGTGACACGGCGTTGACCGTGATTTGCCGGCCCCGCAGTTCTTTGGCAAACACTTGGGTCAGCGACTCAACCGCCGCTTTGCTGGCGATATACACCGCATAGCCGGGCAGGTTCATGCCCACCGTACTGCTCGAAAAGTTGATGATGCGCCCGCCGCCGTTCAGCCGGGTGGCGGCTTCGCGCAGGGTGTTGAAGGTGCCTTTGGTGTTGATGTCGAAGGTCTGGTCATACAGCTCGTCGCTGTGCTGGGCCAGCGGCAGTACTTTGAGTACGCCCGCGTTGTTGATCAATACATCGACCTTGCCCAGTTGCTGCTCGGTTTCATCGAACAGGCGTTTCACGTCGGCGGCGTTGGCCACATCGGCTTTCACGGCAATTGCCTGGTGCCCGTCCTGACGCAACTGCGCAACCAGGGCGGTGGCTTCGTTGGCACTGCTGGCGTAGTTGATGACAACCGCAAAGCCCTCGCTGGCCAGTTGTTTGGCGATAACGGCACCGATACCGCGCGAGGCGCCGGTGATAATGGCGACGTCAGGTTGTGAAGAACTCATGGCAACACTCCATAGTGGAAAGGCGTGGGGCTAGATTCACATGTGCGTTCAGGCAGATAAAGACTGCTGGATTGATACCGGTATTCGGATAATCACAACAATCTTTACCTCCGTGGGGTAATCAAACATGGGCCGGCGGCGGCTCTTTGCTCTCCTTGATCTTGTACCAGGCCACGTACAGCGATGGCAGGAACAGCAACGTGAGCAGGGTGGCGGAGATGATCCCGCCGATCATGGCGTAGGCCATTGGCCCCCAGAAAACGTCACGGGCAATCGGGATCATGCCCAGGCTGGCCGCCGCCGCTGTGAGCAGGATCGGCCGGCGACGGTGCTCAGTGGCTTGTACCACCGCGTGCCACGGGTCGTAGCCATCGCGCTCGAACTGATCGATCTGGGTCACCAGGATCACCGAGTTACGCACGATGATGCCCACCAGGGCCAGGATCCCCAAAATCGCCACAAAGCCCATTGGCGTGCCGGTTGGCACCAGAGCCAGTACCACGCCGATCAGGCCCAGCGGCGCGACACTCACCACCAGGAACATCTTCTGCACGCTTTGCAGCTGGATCATCAGGAACGTCGCCATCAAGAACAGCATCAGCGGCACGACCTTGGCGATCGGGCCCTGTGCCTTGGCGCTTTGCTCCACTGTGCCGCCCGTTTGCAGGGTGTAGCCCTGTGGCAGGCTGGCGGCGAACTTGTCGACCTCGGGTTTTAGCTGGTTGACCAGATCGGTCGGTTGCATCGAGCCGCGCACCGAGGCCTTGAGCGTGAGGGTGGGTATCCGGTCACGGCTCCAGATCAGCGGTTGCTCCAGTTCGTAGCGCACGGTGGCAAAGGCCAGCAACGGAATCGAGGTGCCGCCCGGTGTGGTGATTTGCAGGTTCAACAGGGTTTCCGGACTGCCGCGCTCACTGCCCACGGCCCGCCCGACGATGTTGATCAGGTAGATATTGTCTTTGACCTGGCTGACGGCTGCACCGCTGACGATGCTGTTCATCACATGGGCCACGTCTTCGGACGACAGCCCGAACTGGCGGGCCTTGTCCTGGGCAATGTCGATGCGCAGTACCTTGCCGGGTTCGTTCCAGTTGAAGATGGTTTCGCCGACGTTGGGGTTGGCGTCGAGCACTGAGGCCAGGTCGATCGAATATTTGCGTACCAGATCGATGTTTTTACCGCTGACCCGATACTGCAACGGCTGGCCTACCGGCGGTCCCAGCTCCAGGGTATGGACGAAACTGCCAACCCCCACAAACTCTTCGCGCAGGCGCTTGTTGAGGCGCTCGATCAAGACGTCGCGGCTTTCCAGCCCGGTGCTGACGATGACCAGTTGGGAGTAGAACGGGTTCTGCAGTTGTTGATCCAGCGGCAGGTAGAAACGAATCGCGCCCTCGCCCACATAGGTGCTCCAGCGCACGATATCCGGGTCGCCCTTGAGCGATTCTTCAAAGCGCTGGGTGACTTTGAGGGTTTCCTGGATCGATGCGTTTTGCGGCAGGTTCAGGTCCACCAGTATTTCGGGGCGGTCGGAGGCCGG
>JBILYW010000107.1:0-8182 GCA_044377555.1 Pseudomonas sp. | reverse complement strand
GCGAAAATCCGCGATCTGGTGCAGAACAATATCCGCCTGCCCCTGAGTGCCCTGCCCGGCCTGGCCATGCCCACCCCCATGGGCGGCAAGCAACGCCAGATCACCCTCGACCTCGACCCCCAGGCACTGGCGGCCAAAGGCCTGTCGGCCCAGGACGTCGGTGCGGCACTGGCGGCGCAAAACCAGATCATCCCGGTGGGCACGGCCAAGCTCGGCACCTACGAATACACAGTGCTGCTCAATAACAGCCCCAAAGCCATCGACGAGCTGAACGACCTGCCGATCAAGACGGTCGACGGCGCGCTGATCACCATCGGCCAGGTAGCCCACGTGCGTGACGGTTCGCCGCCGCAAACCAATATCGTGCGGGTTGACGGTCATCGCGCGGTGCTGATGCCGGCGTTAAAGAACGGCAATATCTCGACCCTGTCCATCGTCGACGGCATTCGCGCAATGTTGCCGCGCATCAATGAAACCTTGCCACCGTCCCTCAAAACTTCCTTGCTGGGCGACGCTTCGGTGTTCGTCAAACAGTCGGTGGGCAGCGTGGCGCAGGAAGGGATCATTGCCGCCCTGCTCACCAGTGCCATGATCTTGCTGTTCCTCGGCAGCTGGCGCTCGACCCTGATTATTGCGGTATCGATCCCGCTGGCGGTGCTGGCGGCCATCGCCCTGCTGGCCCTCAGCGGGCAAACCCTCAACGTCATGACCCTGGGCGGGCTGGCGTTGGCGGTGGGGATTCTGGTGGACGATGCCACGGTGACCATCGAGAACATCAACTGGCACCTGGAACAGGGCAAGTCGGTGCGCGATGCGATTCTCGACGGGGCCAAGCAGATTGTCGGCCCGGCGTTCGTGTCGCTGCTGTGCATCTGCATCGTGTTTGTGCCGATGTTCATGCTGCAGGGGATCGCCGGTTACCTGTTCCGTCCGATGGCACTGTCGGTGATTTTCGCCATGGGCAGCTCGTTCATTCTGTCCCGCACTCTGGTGCCGACCCTGGCGATGTTTCTGCTCAAGCCACATGTGCCCGAGCAAGGTGCCGGGCATCACCCGGAAGATGCCTACATCAACCATCACGAGGGCGATCAACCCACCCAACAGCATTCGGCCCCGGTGCGCGCCTTGCTGCGTTTTCAGCAAGGGTTCGAGCGGCGTTTCTCGGCAGTACGCGATGCCTATTACGCTGTGCTGGAACTGGCGCTGGCCCATCGCAAGCGCTTCTTGCTCGGCTTTTTAGCCTGCGTGCTGGCCTCGTTTGCGTTACTCCCAAGCCTGGGCCAGGACTTCTTCCCGGCCACCGATGCCGGGGCGCTGGCCCTGCATGTGCGGCTGCCATTGGGAACTCGTATCGAAGAAAGCGCCGCCGCGTTCGACAGAATCGAGTCACGCATTCGCGAGATCATTCCTGCCGACCAACTGGATACCGTCATCGACAACATCGGTATTCCGTTGAGTGGTATCGACATGGCCTACAGCAGCAGCGGCACTATCGGCCCGCAGGACGGCGATATTCAGGTCATCCTCAAGGCGGATCACAGCCCTACCGCCGATTACGTGAAACGCCTGCGCGAAGCCCTGCCGGAGAGCTTCCCCGGCAGTCAGTTTGCCTTTATGCCGGCGGACATCAGCACCCAGATCCTCAATTTCGGCGCCCCGGCGCCGCTGGACGTGAAAATCTCCGGCCGCGACGACGCCGCCAACCGCGCCTATGCCCTGGAATTGCAACGGCGCCTGCAACACGTGCCCGGCATTGCCGATCTGCGGATTCAGCAGTCGGTGGGCTACCCGTCCCTCGAAGTCAAAGTCGATCGCCTGCGGGCCAATGGCCTTGGGATTACCGAGCGCGACGTGACCAACAGCATGGTCGCGTCCCTGGCGGGCAGTTCCCAAGTGGCACCGACCTTCTGGCTCAACCCGCAAAACGGCGTGTCTTATGGCGTGGTTGCCGCAACCCCGCAATACCGTCTGGACAGCCTGCCAGCACTGGAAGCCTTGCCCGTCACCGGGAGTAACGGCCAGTCGCAGATCCTTGGCGCGCTGGCCACCATCCGCCGGGTGCAGAGCCCGGCGGTGGTCAGCCACTACAACATCCAGCCCACCCTGGACCTGTACGCCAACATTCAGGGGCGTGATCTGGGCTCCGTGGCTGCCGATGTGCAAAAGGTGATTGATGGCGCATCCGATCTGCGGCCCAAAGGCGCAATCATCAGCCTGCACGGCCAGATCGACGCCCTGCATGAAGCCTTCAGCGGCTTGAGCTTCGGCCTGCTGGGCGCGGTGGTGCTGATCTACTTGCTGATCGTGGTCAACTTCCAGTCCTGGGTCGATCCGTTCGTGATCATCACCGCCCTGCCCGCCGCCCTGGCCGGGATCGTGTGGATGCTGTTCCTCAGTGGCACCTCGTTGTCGGTGCCGGCCCTGACCGGGGCCATCCTGTGCATGGGCGTGGCCACGGCCAACTCGATTCTGGTGGTGAGCTTTTGCCGCGAACGGCTGGCCGAGCATGGCGACGCACTCAAAGCCGCACTCGAAGCAGGCTACACACGCTTCAGACCTGTGTGCATGACCGCACTGGCAATGATGATCGGCATGTTGCCGCTGGCCTTGTCAGAAGAACAGAACGCCCCGCTGGGACGCGCCGTGATTGGCGGTCTGATGCTGGCCACCGTTGCCACCCTGCTGTTCGTGCCCGTGGTGTTCAGCCTGGTGCACGGCCGTGCAAAAAATCGCGCTGCTGCTGGATCTTCTGTTGGAGAAACGTCTCATGTCATCTGATCAAAAACCTTCGCGCAAGCGCTTGCTGTATCTGGGCATCGGCGGCCTGACCCTGGCCGCATTGCTGGTGGCCAACGGCCTGGCGGCGCGCAGCCGCCACGCACAGGCGGTCACCCAATGGACCGAAGCCGCGGCACTGCCGATTGTCAGCGTGTTTCAACCCCTGCAAAACGCCCACGGCGACACCCTGCGTTTGCCCGCGCACCTGGAGGCCTGGAGCAAGGCGCCGATCCACGCCCGGGTCAGCGGCTACCTGAAAAGCTGGCAAACCGACATCGGCAGCAAGGTACAAGCGGGACAGATACTGGCCGTCATCGACAGCCCGGATCTGGACCAGCAACTGGCGCAAACCCGCGCCCATATGCTGCAGGAACAAGCCAACGCCAGGCTGGCGGCCACCACTGCAACGCGCTGGCAAAACCTGCTGGCCAGCCATTCGGTGTCACGTCAGGAGACTGACGAAAAAGCCTCTAATGCCGCCGCAGCCCGGGCCAATGCCCAGGCCGCCGAAGCTGATTACGCACGTCTCTGGACCCTGGAAAACTACAAGACTATTCGCGCGCCTTTTGCCGGGACCATCACCGCGCGCAACACCGACATCGGGCAGTTGATCAAGGCCGATACCGACAGCGACACCGAGCTGTTCGACATCGCCGACACCCACCAGCTGCGGCTCTACGTACCCGTGCCGCAAAACTACGCCAGCGTGATTCGCCCTGGCATGCAGGTGCAGCTCAGCGTACCGGAACACCCGGGGCAAACCTTCAGCGCCCGATTGATCGGCAACTCGGCGGCGATTGATCAGCGCTCTGGCACCCTGATGGCGCAGTTCGTCGCCCTCAACCCCGGCGACACGCTGATGCCCGGGGACTACGCCGAAGCCGTGCTGGCGATCCCGGCGGACACCCACGGCGTCAGCATCCCGGCCAGTGCGTTGATCTTCCGCGCCCAGGGCACCCAGGTTGCGGTGCTCGACAGTGCGCAGCATGTGCACTTGCAGAGCATCCATATCGGCCTGGATCTGGGTGAGCATCTGGTGATCGATCAGGGCCTCAAACCCGCCGACACGGTGATCGACAACCCGCCTGACGCCCTGCGCGAAGGCGACGCGGTAAAACTGGCCGACGCGGGAGCCACCCATGCAGCCAAGGCTTAAACCCTGCGCCCTGCTACTGGCCCTGGCCTTGCAGGGCTGCTCGCTGGCACCGGTCTACAGCACGCCCGACCTGAACCTGCCCGCGCATTACCGCGAGCAAAGCAGCGACGGCCCGTGGCACAGCGCACAACCCGCCGATCAGCTCTCGCCCCAGTGGTGGCGGGTGTATCAGGACGAACGCCTGAACACCCTGCAACAACATTTGCTCAGCGCCAACCCGAACCTGGCTGCCGCCCTTGCGCACTTCGACGCGGCGCAGGCCTATGCCAGCCAGTTGCATGGGGGGTTGTTCCCGCAAATCACCGCCAGCGGGCAACCGATGCGTCAGCGTCAATCAGACAGCCGCCCGTTGCGCGGTACGACACAACCGGCGGTGTACAACAGCAACACAGCTGGCTTTGCGCTGAATTTCGACCTCGACCTGTGGGGCAAAATTCGCAACCAGGTGGCGGCGGGAGATGCCCAGGCGCAGGCCTCGGCGGACGACCTGGCCGTGGCGCGCTTGAGTTTGCAACGCCAGCTGGCCAGCCTGTACGTGCAACTCGACGGTCTGGATGCGCAGCAGCGGATTTTGTCCAGCTCCCTGGATGAGTACAACCAGGCCTTGCAACTGACCCGCGCCCGTTATCAGGGGCAGATTGCCTCCGAACTTGACCTGACCCGCGCCCAAAGCCAGCTGGCCGAAGCCGAAGCCCAGCTGGACGACGTGCGGGGCCAGCGCAACCTGACCGAACACGCGATTGGCGAGCTGGTGGGCGAACCGGCCAGCCGCTTTGAGCTGGCGGCCAGCACGCACACCTTGAACCTGCCACTGCAACCCGCCGCGTTACCCAGTACCTTGCTGCAACGGCGGCCCGACATCGCCGCCGCCGAGCGCCGAGTGTTTGCCGCCAATGCACAAATCGGCGTGGCCAAAGCGGCCTGGTACCCCGACTTCAGCCTGAACGGCCTGCTGGGCGGTCAGACCCAGGGCAGCGGCAACGTACTGTCGGCCAGCAATCGCTTTTGGGCGTTGGGGCCGCTGGTCAGCCTGCCGATTTTTGACGGAGGCCGCCTTGATGGCCAGGAGCGCCAGGCCAGGGCCGAATTTGAAGAAGCATCGGCCCATTACCGCAGCCAGGTGCTGCAGGCGGTACGCGAAGTCGAAGACAACCTGGGGCAACTGCGCGACCTGCAACAGCAGAGCCTGGACGAACAGGCGGCGGCCAACGCTGCACAACACACCCGGACCCTGGCCACCAACAGTTACGAGGCCGGGGCCGTGAGTTATCTGGATGTGGTGACGGCGCAAACGGCAGCGCTTCAGGCCCAACGTCAGGTACAAGCCCTGCGCACCCGGCAGTTGCAGGCCAGCGTGGGTTTGCTGACGGCGTTGGGGGGTGGTTGGGAGGGTTGACGCACACATCAAAAATATTTGTGGGAGCGGGCCAGCTCGCGGTGAGGTCGACGCGGTCTGTCTGTTAAACCGCGCTGATACCATCGCGAGCAGCCCGCTCCCACAGATAGATTGCCAATCAGCGCCCCCGCGCCACGGTCTCCGAAGCCGCCAACATCGCCTTGAGCAACACCGCGCACCCTGCCGCCAGATCCTTCGGATCGGCGTTTTCGATTTCGTTATGGCTGATGCCGCCTTCGCACGGCACAAAAATCATGCCCGCCGGGCCCAGCTCGGCGAGAAAGATGGCGTCGTGCCCTGCCCCGCTGACGATATCCATATTGGATAACCCCAGGCCATTGGCCGCTTCACGTACCGCATTCACGCAATCGTCATTGAAATACAGCGGCGGAAAATCCGCCGTCGGGGTGAGTTCGAACGTCAGGCCATGTTTCGCACACGTGGCTTCGATCACCCCGCGCACTTCGCTGATCATCGAGTCCAGCCGCTCCGGCAGCAGGTGACGGAAATCCAGGGTCATGCGCACTTCCCCAGGAATCACGTTGCGCGAACCGGGGTAGGCTTGCAGGCAACCCACGGTGCCGCAGGCGTGGGGTTGATGGCTCAGGGCGGCGTAATTGACCGCTGCCACTACCGCAGCAGCTCCCACCAGTGCGTCCTTGCGCAGGTGCATGGGGGTCGGCCCGGCGTGGGCTTCAACGCCGCGCAGGTTGAGGTCGAACCATTTCTGCCCGAGAGCGCCCAGTACCACGCCAATGGTTTTGCGTTCGTCTTCAAGGATCGGCCCCTGCTCGATGTGGGCTTCAAAGTAGGCCCCCACCGGGTGGCCGCTGACTTTTCGATTGCCCGCATAGCCAATCGCATTCAGGGCTTGCCCGACCGTCACGCCCTGGGCATCGGTTTTGGCCAGGGTTTCTTCCAGGGTGAATTTTTCGGCAAAAACCCCGGAGCCCATCATGCACGGGGCAAATCGCGAGCCCTCCTCGTTGGTCCACACCACCACTTCGAGCGGCGCCTCGGTCTCGATGTTCAGATCGTTGAGGGTGCGCAGCACTTCAACCCCGGCCAGCACGCCAAAACAGCCATCAAATTTGCCGCCGGTGGGTTGGGTGTCGATGTGGCTGCCGGTCATCACCGGCGGCAAGTCGGGATTGCGCCCGGGGCGACGGGCAAAAATGTTGCCTACCGCGTCAACGCTGACGGTACAGCCCGCGTCTTCGCACCAGCGCACAAAGATGTCCCGGGCCTGGCGGTCGAGATCGGTCAGGGCCAGGCGACACACGCCGCCTTTTACCGTGGCCCCCAGTTGCGCCAGTTCCATTAAAGAGGCCCACAGGCGCTCGCTGTTGATCAAGGCTGCGCGTTGCTGCTGAAGGTCTTGTATGGCGTTCATGGAGGTATCCTCAGACAGGTTTTTATAAGAATTCATGTCAAGCCGCGTTGTTGGCGATGGCCGTCTGCGGGCTGCTCAGGCGGCACAGGGCGTAGTAAATCGCGGCGCCGAGCAACGACCCGGTGAACCAGCCGAAGTCATAGAACCAGCTGAAAGCGCTGCTGCCCAATGACAGCAAAGTCAGTACCACCGGTACGCCAAAAGCGATGAATCCGTTCCAGTTCCAGGCCGGGTACACGCCGTCGTGGTACAGCCCGGCAAGGTCGAGTTTTTGCTGACGGATGATGAAATAGTCCACCACCATGATTCCCGCGATGGGGCCCAGCAGGCTGGAGTAGCCCAGCAGCCAGTTGGAATACACGGTTTCCAGACTCACGTCGGACACCAGCAGGCCGAGCTTTTTCAGCAGCTCATGCCCCATCAGCACCAGGCCCACCAGGCCGGTCAGCATCACGGCCTTGGTGCGGTTGATCAGTTTGGGGGCGATGTTCTGGAAGTCATTGGTGGGCGACACGATGTTGGCCGCGGTGTTGGTCGACAGAGTGGCAATGATGATCAGAGCCATGGCCAGCGCCACCCAGCCCGGGCTCTGAATGTGACCGATCAGGCTTACCGGATCGGACACGGTAACTCCTACCAGTTTTTCGGACGCTGCCGTCATCACCACGCCCAATGCAGCAAACAGGAACATGGTCAGCGGCAGGCCAAAAATCTGCCCCAGAATCTGGTCTTTCTGGCTTTTGGCGTAGCGGCTGAAGTCCGGAATATTCAGCGACAAGGTAGCCCAGAACCCCACCATCGCGGTCAGGCCGGCAAAGAAGTAGCCGTACACGCTGGCGCCTTCGGGGCGTTTGGCAGGCTGGGCCAGCAGTTCTGTCATCGACACATTGGGCAGCGCCCACACCAGCAGGCCGACGCCAACCAGTACCAGCAGCGGCGCAGACAGGGTTTCGAGCCACTTGATCGACTCGGCGCCGCGCAACACCACCCACAGGTTAAGCGCCCAGAACAGCATGAAGCCGATCACTTCACCGGTGCCGCCAAGGCTTTTCCAGCCTTCGAACACCGAGCCCAGAAACAGGTGAATGGCCAGACCGCCGAACAGCGTCTGAATCCCGAACCAGCCGCAGGCCACCAGGGCGCGGATCAGGCACGGGACGTTTGAACCGATAATGCCGAAAGAAGAACGCAGCAACACCGGAAAGGGAATGCCGTATTTGGTGCCAGCGAAAGCGTTAAGGGTCAGCGGGATCAAAACCACGATATTGGCCAGCAAAATCGCCAGCAACGCCTCGCCGACCGAAAGCCCGAAGTAGGCCGTCAGCACCCCTCCCAAGGTGTAGGTGGGTACGCAAATCGACATGCCGATCCACAACGCAGTGATATGCCATTTGTTCCAGGTGCGCTCATGGACTTTGGTGGGGGCAATATCGTGGTTATAGCGGGGACTATCGAGGAC
>JBILYW010000624.1:0-2662 GCA_044377555.1 Pseudomonas sp. | reverse complement strand
GGCGACTGGGGCTGGCGAACGCTGGTGGTGTCGCCGCTGGATAGTCAGCAGGCCATTGAATGGGTCATGCCCCCCGATCCGCTGGACATGAATGTGCTGTACTGGAGCATCAACGTGTTGATCGGCGCGGCCTTGCTCGGCGGTTTGCTGCTGTGGCTGCGCCCGCACTGGCGAGATCTGGAGCGGCTCAAGCGCACGGCCGCACGCATTGGTCAGGGACAGTTGAGCGAGCGTACGCAGATATCCCAGCGTTCCAACATCCACGGCCTGGCCACGGTATTCGACACCATGGCCCAGGACGTGGAAAACCTGCTCAATCAACAGCGTGATTTGCTTAACGCCGTGTCCCATGAATTGCGTACTCCCTTGACCCGCCTGGACTTTGGCCTGGCGCTGGTGTTGTGCGACGACCTGCCCAGGGACAGCCGCGAGCGCTTGCAAGTGCTGGTGGGGCACATACGCGAGCTGGATGAGCTGGTGCTGGAGCTGTTGTCATTCAGCCGCCTGCAAAGCCCTTCGCTGGTACCTGAGCGGGTAGAGGTTTCACTGGATGAATTTATCGACAGCATTCTCGGCAGTTTCGATGAAGAGCTGGAGGCTCCCGATATCGTGCTGGACGTTCTGCTGCACGGCACCCAGGAACGCTTTGCCCTTGACCCGCGCCTGACTGCACGGGCGCTGCAGAACCTGCTGCGCAATGCCATGCGTTACTGCGACCGGCGGATTCAAGTGGGGGTGACCGTCACGGCGCAAGGCTGTGAGCTGTGGGTGGATGACGATGGCATCGGGATTCCCGAGCAGGAACGCGAAAGGATTTTTGAACCCTTCTATCGTCTGGATCGCAGCCGGGACCGGGCGACCGGGGGCTTTGGCCTGGGGCTGGCGATCAGTCGGCGTGCCCTGCAAGCCCAGGGCGGTACGCTGAGCGTTGAGCAGTCGCCGCTGGGCGGCGCTCGCTTCAAGCTATGGTTGCCGGCTTGAAGCGAGGAGTTGCGGCTTAGATGGAGCGACGTTGGCGGCTCACATGCTTCAAGCCTTCAATGATCAGCACCACCACCGCGAGCCAGATCGGGCCGTAGGTCAGCCACTGGCCATCTTCCAGGCTGTCACCCAGCAACAGGGCGACGGCGACCAGCAGTACGGGCTCAACGTAGCTGAGCAGACCGAACAGGCTGAACGGCAACAGGCGGCTGGCCAGAATATACGCGAAGCCTGCCGCCGCACTGATGATGCCCATCAGGGGGACGAGGGCATAAAGCGCCTGGCGCTGCTCGCCGAGATCGACATGGGAACCTGCCAGTACAAACCACAGCGCAACCGGCACCATCAGCAACATGTCCAGCCACAGGCCGCCCAGGTTATCGATACCGATCTTTTTACGCAGTACGAAGTACATCGGGTAACCGATGGCAACCACCAGAGTGGTCCAGGAGAAACCGCCAGTGCGGTACAACTCGTTGGCAACACCGATGACGGCCAGGGCCGTGGCGATTTTTTGCAGATGTGACAGGTGTTCGCCATACACGATGCGTCCGGTGAGGATCATCGTCAGCGGCAGCAGGAAGTAACCCAGCGACACATCCAGACCGTGCCCGTTGAGCGGCCCCCACATAAACATCCAGAGCTGCAGGCCGACCAGGAAACTGGTGAGCAGCACGCAAGGAATCAGTAGAGGTTTGGCGCGTAAGCGATTGAAAATTATGGGAACCCATTTCCAGTCGCCGGAGAGGCAGATAAAGAGTGTCATGAAGGGCAGCGATATCAGTATTCGCCAGCCGAAGATTTCCTGGCCATCGAGGGGCCAGAGAAGGGAAGTGAACCAGTACAGGACGCCGAACAAGCAGGAAGCCAAAATCGATAAAACAATGCCTTTAGACACAACAACCTCAATGGATCTACAACGTTACTCGTTTGAGTGGGTATGTAGCTTGAGGCTGTTGTGGGTCGTTGGCAAATGTCTTTTAAACCAGTTACTTGGGACTGATTCTTGTTATGTGTGATCAACTGCAAAAAGTCCAAGCAAATACTGGGCCAAAGTCGTTTTAAACGAGCGTTCGTGTTTTTGAAATAAACGATTAACGGTCGCCAGCAATACCGTCAACAGGCGTGGGAGCCGTGTATTTCGGCCCCTCAGGCCGTTACATCGACCTGCGCTGACGCACCAGATGTTTGAAACCTTCAAAAATCAGCACCACCACGGCCAGCCAGATGGGCAGGTAAGTCATCCATTGCCCCGCGCTGATGCTTTCGCCCAGCAGCAATGCCACCAGCACCAGCAACACCGGCTCTACGTAGCTGAGCAGGCCGAACAAGCTGAAGGCCAGCATGCGGCTGGCCAGGATGTAGCTGATCAGCGCCAGGGCACTGATGGCACCCAGCAGGGGGATCAGCGCATACAGGGCCGGGCGCTGGCTTGCCACATCAAACCCTTGCTCACCGCTTTGCACAAACCACCATGCCACCGGCATCAGCAGCAACATGTCTACCCACAGGCCGCCCAGGTTGTCGGTGCCTGCGCGTTTGCGCAGCACGAAATACAGGGGATAGCCGATGGCAACCAGCAGCGTGGTCCAGGAAAAACCGCCCACCCGGTACACCTCGTTGGCGACCCCCAGGGTAGCCAGTGCCGCGGCGATTTTTTGCAGATGCGAGAGCTGTTCGC
>JBILYW010000623.1:0-2667 GCA_044377555.1 Pseudomonas sp. | reverse complement strand
ACGTTGAAGCTGATTTCCAGATGGCTTTCGCCGGTTTGCTGGAAGCTCTTGTGGCCGCTGATCATTTTCGGGTCGTTGCTGGTGATGATGTAACCCTGGCTGAGCAAGGCGCGGCGTGCGGCTTCGCACGAGGCCTTGTCAGTGACCGGGTAATTGCGCGAGAAGGTCCCGGAATCGTCGAAACTTTCATGTTCGTAGATCGCAGTTTTCTTCGATGAGCAACCTGCGAGTCCAGCCAGCACAAGGGCGACTACCAAGGCACGCAAGGGAAATGACATAAGCATTAAGAATCCTGAAGAGAACGGTGCGGGGCGTATTGTGCATCAAGTCGTGATAATCGCGGGCAGTTTGTCGCGTCCGATCGGGGTCTGAAGACCCATACGGCTTCACTGTGGGAGCGAGCCTGCTCGCGAAGGCGCTAAGAGCTTCGCGTTAATCCGGCAAGTACGCGCTATCGCCGAGTATCTTCGCGAGCGGGCTCGCTCCCACATTAGTTGGAACCTTGCAAAATCCCGGGCACAAAAAAAGCGACCCTAAGGTCGCTTTCTTTGCAGCTTCAGAGAGTTCAAGGGCTCTGAAGCAAATATGGCGCAGCGGACGGGACTCGAACCCGCGACCCCCGGCGTGACAGGCCGGTATTCTAACCGACTGAACTACCGCTGCGTATCGCTCGGACTTGCGTCCGTTTGAAACTTTTAAACCTGTGAATGAAAAGCTTCGGTGCTTTTCAATCGCAAACCAGGCAAACCTGATTTGTACAAATATGGCGCAGCGGACGGGACTCGAACCCGCGACCCCCGGCGTGACAGGCCGGTATTCTAACCGACTGAACTACCGCTGCGCGTCGGTGGCAGCTCCTTTCGGAACGACCTTTCTCTTGCGAGAATCTCAAGAAGTGGTGGGTGATGACGGGATCGAACCGCCGACCCTCTGCTTGTAAGGCAGATGCTCTCCCAGCTGAGCTAATCACCCTTTGCTTCGTTGAGGCCGCGAAATTTACGCAGGTATTGAACCTAAGTCAAGGACGAGATTGAGTTTTTTTCAAAATAAGCAAAAAAGACCAACCTGCAGCGCACTGCTGCTATTCCTCGTAAATCATCTTCCTGCTCATGCCACCGTCGACCACAAACTCCTGCCCCGTCACAAACCCGGCGTTACGTGACAGCAACCACGCAACCATGGATGCAACGTCTTCCACGCCCCCTGCCCGGCCAGTCGGGTGCTGGGCATGATCAGCCTCTGTCAGGGGCTCTGCGCGCCTCACGGAGGGGGCCCGGGCATCGATCCATCCCGGGCTCACCGCATTGACCCGGACCTGCGGCCCAAGGCTGATGGCCAGCGCGTGGGTCAACGCCAGCAACCCGCCCTTGCTCGCCACATATGCCTCGGTATCAGGCTGCGACTGGTGAGCGCGGGTGGAGGTCAGGTTGACTATCGAACCGCTATGCGCACGCAAGTACGGCGCGCAATGCTTGGCCAGCAACATCGGCCCGGTGAGGTTGACCGCCATGACCCGGTTCCACCGCTGCAGATCCAGGCTTTCCAGGGGCTTGTTGTGCGGGTCGGCAATTGCCGCGTTGCACACCAGCCCGTCAAGCCGGCCAAATTGACCCAGGATTTGTGCGACACACTGAATGACATCGGCCTCGACTGAAACATCCAGGGTCAAAAACCAGGCACTCTCGCCCAACGCCTTGGCCACCTTGGCCCCACGGGCGCGGTCGATGTCAGCCAACACCACTTGCCAGCCTTCGCTGACCAGCCATGCAGCAATCCCCAGGCCAATGCCCCGCGCAGCGCCTGTTACAAGCGCTACGCGGCCATTCTCACTTACCGGTGCTTCGGTCATGCGGTTGGTCACAGCGCAGCCAGACCACGCGCAAGGTCCGCTTGCAGGTCGACGACGTCTTCCAGGCCTACCGCGATACGGATCAGGCTGTCACGAATACCCGCCGCTGCACGTTCCTGCGGTGCCAGACGACCATGGGAAGTGGTCGCCGGGTGGGTAATGGTGGTTTTGCTGTCACCCAGGTTGGCCGTGATCGAGATCAGGCGGGTTGCATCGATAAAGCGCCAGGCGCCCTCTTTGCCACCCTTGACCTCAAAGCTGACTACCGCACCGAAACCGCGCTGCTGACGCTGGGCCAGCTCATGCTGTGGGTGGCTCTTGAGACCGGCGTAGTGAACCTTTTCAACACCGTCCTGCTGCTCCAGCCACTCGGCCAGCGCCTGGGCACTGGCGCAGTGAGCGCGCATGCGCAGGTTCAGGGTTTCCAGCCCCTTGAGGAAGATCCAGGCATTGAACGGGCTCAGGGTCGGGCCGGCGGTACGCAAGAAGCCGACGATTTCTTTCATCAGCTCGCCACGACCGGCAACCACACCGCCCATGCAACGACCCTGACCGTCGATGAACTTGGTGGCCGAATGCACCACGATGTCCGCACCCAGCTTCAGCGGCTGCTGCAAGGCAGGCGTGCAGAAGCAGTTGTCGACCACCAGCATTGCGCCCTTGGCCTGTGCAATCCGTGCCAGGGCAGCGATATCCACCAGCTCGGCCAGCGGGTTGGATGGCGACTCCACAAACAGCAATCTGGTATTGGGCTTGATGGCTTCGTCCCAGCCAGCCAATTCGGCCAGTGGCACGTAATCGACCTCAATGCCAAAGCG
>JBILYW010000622.1:0-2669 GCA_044377555.1 Pseudomonas sp. | reverse complement strand
ATCAGCAGGTCAAAACCTTCAAAATGCTTGAGCAATGGTTTCCAGCTCCCGCGGCGCTGCCCAAAAACATGCTCCGCCATGTACCGGATACCCGAGACACTGGGCAATGGCTGCCCCTGCTCGACAATGACTTTCATCTTCGGCAAGAAGATCCACTGCACCCACTCTTCAAAGTCCAGCCTGTCCACGCTGAACGGCTCCAGACTGGACAGGTCGTGCTCGGTGGGAGCCCTGTCACTCCATAACCCCTGGGTGCGCATTTCCTGCTCGATAAGCAGCAGGTACTCGGCGACTTCAGAAGTACGTGGGTCCATAACCATCAGAGACTCACTTTGGCTTTTTGACGGGCCAATGCAGCACCAGCCGCATCACCTTGCTTGTCACGCGCCTGGGCAATCAAACCCCACAAGCTTGCCTGCAAATCCGGACGTCCATTGGCGAACGTCAAACCACGGCGGGCAAATTGCTCTGCCTGGGCAGTGTCGCCCTGAGCCATGCGCACTTGCGCCAGACGGTAAAGCACTTGCGGCTCACGGGGTGCCACACGCTGAGCACGCTCAAGGCTCGACGCAGCGCCATTCAAGTCACCGCTCGTCTGTTGCTGCTGAGCGGTGGTGAGCAACGCCAGCACCGGACCATCCAGCTGCTCATCGGCAGCCAGACCGCCACCCGTGTTATTGGACGGAATACCGCTTGGCGTAATCGCCGCCGGGGCGCTGTAGGTACTGCCCGGTGTGTAGCTGCCCGTGCTGATCGGCGCTGCGGCCGGGCCGGGTGTAATCGGTCCTGGCGTGAAAGGTTGGGTGCTGATCGGCGTCGAGACGCTGGCAGCCCCCCCCGGGATCATCACGACCACGCCCGAGTCCTCGGTAATCGTGCGCGCTTGTGCAGCCCGTGGCGCAGCAGCCTGTGGATAACTTCCCGCAGTACGCTGGGCCGAAATACGTTCATTGTTCGACACCGGCACACCGGAGTCGACCACAGGGATCGAACCCTGCGGCACGCTGGAACAACCATTGAGCAAAGCCAGGGCTGAAACAGCCGCAATCCACAACTTATTCACGTCAAACCCTCTTTGCTTAATTCAACCAGCCCTTGACCCAATCCATCACGGCGTCACCTGAAGCAGGCGCCTGCCCGCCACAACTGGCCCCCGCTGGCGGCTCACTGCCGCGAATATACGGCATCTGTACCACGCCAGGGCAGCTGGCATCGGATCCTTGCCCCGTATGCGGATCAATCCAGGCCTGAACAATGTTATCGGGCTGAGGCATATCCAGCGGCAGCGGATCGGCCTTCTTCATAAAGCTGGTCCACACCTGCAAGGCACCGGTCGCCCCGGTAAAGGGTGTTTTGCCGTTATCGTCGCGACCCAGCCAGACCACTGCCAGCAAATCCTGGCTAAACCCTGCGAACCAGCTGTCACGCGAGTCGTTACTGGTACCGGTCTTGCCCGCCAACGCAAGGCTCTTGGGCAGTACGTTATAGACCGAACGCCCCGTACCTTCGCGCATCACATGTTGCATAGCGTTCTGGATCAGGAAAATCGAGCCCGGATCGAAACGTTGCTGGATCTGGAAGGGATAGCGCTTCAGCGGCTGACCTTCTGCTGTCAGCACACTGCGAATCCCGCGCATCGGCGTATTGAAGCCACCGTTGGCCAGGGTCTGATACATCGTCGCCACTTCCATCGGGCTCAATGCGCCAGCCCCCAGCAACATGGACGGGAACGCCGGAAACTGACGCTCTACCCCGAGTCGGGCCAAGGTCTTGAGGACGTTAGGCACACCGACCTCCTGTCCCAGCCTTACCGTGCCGAGGTTGTAGGAGTTCATCATCGACTGGTAGAGGAAAACCGTACCGTGTGAGCGACGGTCATAATTCTGAGGCTTCCAGACCTGACCATCAGCGCCTTTGATCGACAGCGGATCATCCGACAGCCAACTGGTCAGCGTGTACTGGCTCGGCCGTTCAAGTGCAGTGAGATAAACCGCAGGCTTGATTAACGAACCAATAGGTCGTACCGCATCGAGCGCTCGGTTAAAACCGGCATAACCCGGCGCACGGCTGCCGATCAGCGCCTGAACCTCACCGGTTTCCGGGTTGGTCACCACCATCGCGGCTTCCACTTCATCCGAACCCTTGCGCCCGGCCAGACGCTTAAAGGTCTCACCGACTGCTGCTTCAGACTTCATCTGCAGGATCGGGTCGAAGCTGGTGAAAATTCGCAGCCCCTCTTCGGTCAAGTCTTCGTCGCGATAATCCTCACGCAACTGACGCTTGACCAGATCCAGGAACCCCGGGAATGAGCTGTCCGCCAGACTGCCCCGCTTGGTCACGCCCAGAGGCATTTTCTTCGCGGCAGCTACTTGCTCGGGCGTTGCAACACCTTGTTGCTCCAGCAAATCGAGCACCAGATTCCGCCGTACCAAAGCCCGCTCGGGGTTACGACGCGGGTTATAAGAAGATGGCCCTTTGACCATCCCCACCAACAACGCCACCTGATGCAGCTTGAGTTCGGCCAGCGGCTGGCTGAAGAAGAACTGGCTGGCGAGGCCAAAGCCATGCACGGCGCGCTGTCCGTCCTGACCGACAAACACTTCGTTGAGATACGCCTCAAGGATTTCGCGCTTGTCGTAATGCATTTCCAGCAGCAACGCCATCATCGC
>JBILYW010000106.1:0-8251 GCA_044377555.1 Pseudomonas sp. | reverse complement strand
CGATCTACAACTCCACTGAAGTGCGCCAGATCCATACCTACCTGCTGCAACGCAACGGCAAAAAGGCGATGCTCGACGCGGAAAAAAAACGCGATCGCCAAATCGATCAACTGACGGCCAGGGCCAAAGCCTTCGTGGCCCTGGCAAAAGACTAAAAAGCAGAAATAACGCATCATGGGCGCACTCCGCTTAGAGGGAACCTATATGCGTACTCACTTAACCCTGGCCCGTCTGGGTGCCTTGACCCTGGGTCTGGCGTTTGGCCCTTGGGCCTTCGCCAGCGAAGAGTCGCAACTGATCGATTCGATCAACGCCTGGCGCAGCCAGATCCAGCTGTGCGCCGGTCAGTCTTCTCAAGAGTTGCCGCCACTGTCGGCGGACACCCGGCTGATACTGCCGGCCAGCAGCTTCGGGGATCTGCAGCAAGCACTCGGGCGGGCTGCGTACCCGATGGTCAACGTACAGGCGATCAACCTCACCGGCCCCCGCGATGCCCAGGCCGCCATGAAGGCGGTGCAGGAAAGCTTCTGTCGCGTGGTGCTGGACCCGCAATTTGTCGATATCGGCGTCAGCCATGACCAGCGCGACTGGCGCATCGTACTGGCCCGCCCGCTGCTGGCAGCACGCTTGGGCGACTGGCAAGCCGAAGGCCGCAAGGTACTTGAAATGCTCAACAGTGCCCGCACCCAGCCACGCCAGTGCGGCCCCCAGGCCTTTGGCCCTGCGGCCCCGCTGACCTGGAATGCCACCCTGGCAACCGCCGCCGAAACCCACTCGCGGGACATGGCCAATAACAACTACTTCGATCACAAAGGCCGCGATGGCTCGACGCCGGGCGATCGCGCTGAACTGGCGGGTTATGACGCGCAACAGATCGGTGAAAATATCGCGGCTGGGCAAGACACCACACGCAAGCTGGTTGACGGCTGGCTGGCCAGCCCTGGCCATTGCGCCAACGTGATGAACCCGCAGTTTCGCGAGGTGGGTGCAGCCTATGCGGTAGACCCGAAGAGTGACGCGGGGATTTACTGGACGGCGTTGTTCGGTACGCAGTAAGTGTGCAGAGGTCGTTGCGAGGGGATCTTGCGAGGATAAAGCGAACAAAGAAGCCCCACCCGACGGTCGTCAGGCGGGGCTTTTTTTTACAGCGCCATGTCGGCCGCAGGGTTGCTTGGCGCAGGCGTAGCCGGCGCAGCAGGTGCTGCTGGTGTAGCGGTTGCCGCAGGGATCGCCGGTGGTGGAGTCAACTGCAGAACTTCAGCAGTGTATGCCCACTCCTGAGCAACGCGCTCAGGCGAACCGTTGAGCTTGGTGCCATAGCTCGGCACGATCTGGTGCAGCTTGGCTTGCCACTCTGGCGTCGCAACCTTGTCCTTGAACACGGTTTCGAGCACGGTCAGCATGATCGGCGCAGCAGTGGATGCACCAGGGGACGCGCCCAGCAGGCCCGCGATGCTGCCATCTTTGGCGCTGACGATCTCGGTGCCGAGTTTCAGCACGCCGCCCTTCTCTTCGTCACGCTTGATGATCTGAACACGCTGGCCGGCCTGCCACAGGCGCCAGTCTTCAGGCTTGGCGTTCGGGAAGTACTCTTTCAACGCGTTGAAGCGGTCTTCGTCAGACAGCATCAGCTGGCCGGCCAGGTACTCAACCAGTGGGTACTGTTCAATACCGACTTTGGTCATTGGCCAGATGTTGTGGGTCGTGGTGCTGGTCAGCAGGTCGAAGTACGAGCCTTCCTTGAGGAACTTGGTGGAGAAGGTCGCGAACGGGCCAAACAGGATTACGCGCTTGCCATCCAGCACGCGGGTATCCAGGTGCGGAACCGACATCGGCGGTGCGCCAACCGAAGCCTTGCCGTAGGCCTTGGCCAGGTGCTGCTGGGCTACAGTCGGGTTTTCGGTGACCAGGAACGAGCCGCCAACCGGGAAGCCGGCGTATTCCTTGGCTTCAGGAATGCCGGACTTCTGCAGCAGGTGCAGTGCACCGCCGCCAGCGCCGATGAACACGAACTTGGCATCCGTTTCGGTTTTGGTGCCGTCTTTCAGGTTTTTGTACACCACACGCCATGAACCATCTTCATTGCGCTTGATGTCTTCAACTTCGCTCGACAGTTTCAGCGAGAAGTTAGGCTTGGTTTGCAGGTAGGCCGCAAACTGGCGCGTAATTTCGCCGAAGTTGACGTCGGTACCGATCGGGGACCAGGTGGCCGCGATTTTCTGGTTCGGGTCACGCCCTTCCATCATCAGCGGAACCCACTTCTTGATCTGAACCGGGTCTTCGGAGTACTGCATGCCCGCGAACAGAGGGCTGGCCTGGAGGGCTTCGTAGCGCTTCTTCAAGAACTTGATGTTGTCATCGCCCCACACAAAGCTCATGTGCGGAGTGGAGTTGATGAACGAACGCGGGTCTTTCAGAACACCGTTCTTGACCTGCCACGACCAGAACTGACGCGATACCTGGAAAGCTTCATTGATTTCAATGGCCTTCGGGATTTCAACGTTGCCGTTCTTGTCTTCAGGCGTGTAGTTCAGCTCGGCCAGGGCCGAGTGGCCCGTACCGGCGTTGTTCCAGCCGTTGGAGCTCTCAAGGGCAACGCCATCGAGACGTTCAACCATCTCCATGGACATGCCAGGTTCCAGCTCATTGAGCCAGACACCCAAAGTAGCGCTCATGATGCCGCCACCGATCAGCAGCACATCGACCTGTTTGGTCTCGGCAGCCTGCACGGACGAAAGCCCCATGGTCAGCGCCAGGCCCAGTAGCCCCTTATTCACTTTTTTGAACATGTTGTAGTACCTAAGATAAAACGCCATCTACCCGGCACGCGGAGCATGAAGTCCTTCGACCCACCACAGGCTTGTCGCCTGCGATCGAGCCATCCCTCAAGCCCGGAACGGGCAGATATATAAGGCCTGTGCACGTTACAGACCTCACTTTATGTACCTTGGGCGCTGATCTATTGTTGGTTTTGGCTTCAGCTACTTGGGTGACATTTATGGTGTGACTAATGCGACTCCCTTGATATCCGGCCTGCTCACAACTCCTTCCGGGAAGCTGCGTGGAAACGAAAATCCGGGGCGGCCAGCCGACTAGCCGCGACATTCTACCTCAGGCAGCACGGTGGGCGAAGTGCCAGCCGGGCCACAGAGGATAAATCCGGGCATAAAGCTCAGGTATAATCGCGCCTTTGCCCCGCCTATCAACAGGATTCACCCATGTCTTTAAGCAAGCGCACTCAGGCACAGATTGAACGCCGCCTGATTACCTCCCTGACCGAGGCCTGCGAAACGGCCAAAACACAGATCCCGGGGTTTGTCTGGCTGACTCATGTGGTCGACTACGAGGCCTTCCCGGCCAGCCTGAAGGTGGTCTGGGTATTCGACACCCAGGACAGTAAAGACTTCGCCCTGGCTGATGGCGAGGCCGCCTTCATGGGTGAGCTGACGGCACAGGCGCTGGCTGATGCCCAGGTGAAAGTGCGCAATGGGTCGGCTCACGTGTATTTCGACTCCGAAGAAGAATGCCAGCGCAGCTGCGGCGGCAACTGGCCAAAGCGTCTGGCCCAGAAGCAGACAGGCCGCTGAGCCGTGGCAAAAGACATTGAAAACCCGTGCATTGCGGTGTGCCAGTTAAGTGGCGAGTTGTGCGTGAGCTGCGGGCGCACCAAGGAAGACATCCGCAAGTGGCGGAGCATGAAGCGCCCCGAAAAAATGGCCGCCGTGCAACGCGCCAGCACGCGGCTCAAGAGTCTGCGAAAAAAAAGCGGTCACTAGGCCAGGTACTTGCCAAACCAGCCCAGCGTCCTGTTCCAGGCCAGCGTCGCTGCTGCTTCATCGTAGCGAGGCGTGGAATCGTTATGAAAACCATGATTTACCCCCTTGTAGACATGCGCTTCATAGACTTTGCCATTGGCCTTCAACGCCTGCTCAAACGCCGGCCAGCCTTCATTGATCCGCGTGTCCAGCCCGGCGTAATGCAGCATCAGCGGCGCCTGAATCCGGCCGACCTCATCGGCACCGGGCTGGCGCCCGTAAAACGATACCGCTGCCCCCAACTCCGGGTAGGCCACAGCTGCCGCATTGGCCACCCCGCCGCCATAGCAAAAACCGGTAATCCCCACTTTGCCGGTGCTTGCGTCGTGCTGCATCAACCACTCCACCGCTGCGAAAAAGTCGTTCATCAGCTTGGTGGGGTCGACCTTTTGCTGCAGCGCCAGGCCCTGCTCGTCGTTGCCGGGGTAGCCACCCACTGACGTCAGGCCATCGGGTGCCAGGGCAACAAACCCCGCCTTGCCCAGGCGCCGGGCGACATCTTCGATGTACGGGTTAAGCCCGCGGTTTTCATGCACCACCACCACGGCCGGCAACTTGCCCGTTGCCCTGGCGGGACGCACAAGGTAGCCGCGCACCTGGCCATGGCCTTTGGGCGAGGGATACATGACGTACTCGGCAACGATATCCGGGTCGGTAAAAGAGACCTGCTCGGCAAGGGCGTAATCGGGACTCAGTGCGCTCAACACCGAGAGCGCTGACACCCCTGCCGTGAAAATCGCGGCACGGTCCAGAAACTCACGCCGGTTGATCTTGCCGTGGGCGTAGTAGTCATAAAGTTCAAGCAACTCAGGGGCGAAGTCTTTGGCAGTAAGACGCGTCATCAGTGCATTTCCTTTGGCCGGTTGCGCTTAACCATAGAGCAATATGCATCGCCCTACAGCCTGGCATTCTGCAGAGGGCCAGGCTGACTACAGACCTTAGCGCTGACGCAGCGTATTGACCCCGCCCTGACTGGCTGTTTCACGCAGGTACTCGGCCATCGAATCATCCAGCGCCTGTAGCCAGCGCGTGTGATGGGGCACAGCGGTAGTGCCTGTGATCACGGAACGGTAGGACTTGTCGCGATAACCCATGATGTCGCGCTTTTTGTCCGTCTTCCACTTGAGGAAAATTTGATTCACCGCATCGATATCAAAGTTGGGGTAATCGGTCTGCTCGATCAGATGCTTGATGTAACTGCCCTGAAATTCGTACATGGATGCGGTGGTGTCCAGGCTGTCTTCCTCGGCCCGCCAGCGCGCGCTGTCGTCCTGCATAACGGATTTTTCAGGCAAGGCGATACGCCCCAGGATGCAGTCGCGAACGAACCAGGCTTGCGCATCGAACAGGTTAAAGCTGTACCAGAGGTCCTGCATGCCGAGGTAGACCAACTGTGGGTTCTGCTCCCAGAAAACACCCTGATACAGGCCCAGCGGCCAAAGCCGGTTGCCGGTTTTAAGGGTCAGCTCGTCAGGCAGAAAAGGAAAATGATGCTTGTAGCCGGTACACAGAATAATCGCGTCGACCCGCTTGCTTGATCCGTCGCCGAAATAGGCGATGTCACCCTCGACACGACTCAAAAGCGGACGCTCTTCCCAGCCCTTGGGCCATTTGTAGCCCATGGGCTGCGTGCGGTAGGTGCTGGTAATCGAACGCGCACCGTACTTGTAGCATTGCGAACCGATGTCTTCAGCCGAGTAACTGCTGCCGATAATCAGCAGATCCTTGCCTTTGAGTTCCGTGGCTTCACGAAAGTCATGGGCGTGCATGATGCGCCCCGAAAAACGCTCAAAACCCTCAAACTCAGGCACATGAGGGGTAGAGAAATGGCCGCTGGCCACGATCACATAATCGAAGACCTGAGTCTGGGTTTGCTGTTGCTCGTAGTCATACACCGTGACCGTGAACTCTCGCGTGCCCTCGTCAAAGCTGACGTGCTTGACCGCCGTATTGAAGCGAATAAATTCGCGCACCCCTGCCTTGCGCACCCGGCCCTGTATGTAGTCCCACAGCACTTCACGAGGCGGATAGGAAGAAATCGGCCGGCCGAAATGCTCGTCGAAACTATAGTCAGCGAATTCCAGGCATTCTTTCGGGCCGTTCGACCAGAGATAGCGGTACATACTTGCGTGAACCGGCTCACCGTGTTCATCCAGGCCTGTACGCCACGTGTAATTCCACATTCCCCCCCAATCGGCCTGCTTCTCGAAGCAAACCACCTGCGGCATGACCGCACCTTTGGCATGCGCCGATTGAAAAGCACGCAGCTGCGCGAGACCGGAAGGACCGGCACCGATAATTGCGACACGAACAGACATAGAATTTCCTCAACCGATTGAAAACTGAAAAAGCAGAAACCCCACCCCAAAAAGGCCAAGCCCAGGGCGGTGAAAACACATTCAGAAATCAAAAAGTTGGCGGAGGAACCGAGCGATTGCGCTTGCCCGTAACAAGGGCATCTCGTAGCGATGTGGGTGGAACGTGAAAGCGTGTGGCTAACAATGAGCCAGGAGAAAGGGGGTTTTGTCTCGGCCCGAATCCGTTACTGCATTGCGCAGAACGCGGGCCCGAAGGGCAAAAGATGCGTGTGTTCTCATACATTGAGCTTATTTAGCCTCTTATGGTTATGAATTACCTTTTACCTATAACGGATAGGGATTTGTATTACAAGGATGTGTGGAGATGGATCACAGACATCCATGACACCGACTGGGCCGAAAATCAGCATGCAAACGCTCTAAAAGACCACACTGCGAGAAAGGTCTTGGCCTGACTTGATGGGATACCATGCGCGGCGTGCCTGATGCCTGTCAGGCGCTACACAACCAAGAGGTATTAATCGGTGAGAATTGCACTTGTACTGCTGTTGAGCGCGCTGTCCATGCAGGCCTTCGCGGCGAATATCGGTGAACGCCTGACGCCCTGGACCCTGATGGACCAGCACGACCAGCCCTACACCCTGGACACCAAAACCCGGGTATTGCTGGTGGCTCGCAACATGGACGGCTCCAAACTGGTCAAGGCCGCACTGGAAGACCAGCCAAAGGGTTATCTGGAAGCGCGCAATGTCGCCTTCCTCGCCGATGTGCAGCGCATGCCTTCGCTGATCGGCAAATTCATCGCGATCCCGGCCATGCGTGATTACAGCTACCGCGTCGTGCTCGACCGCGACGGCAGCATTGCCGCCCAATACCCGGGTGCTGAAGAGAAGGTACTGTGGTTGCAACTGGACGACGGCACCCTGGTTGCCCAACAGGAATTTGCCAATGCCGATGAGTTGCGTGCGGCGCTGGAAAAACTGCCGGCTCAATGACCGGGTTGATCCGTACCAGGGCGGTAAGTATCAACACTGAGGCCAAAGCGCTTCATCTTGTTGTACAAGCCCCCGCGAGATACCTGTAACTGCTGCGCGGCCAATCGAATATTGCCTTTTGTATCCCGCAGGGCCGCGCTGATTGCATTCGCTTCATGGGTTCCCAAATCCAGGGCCACAGTGCCTGCCCGCAAATGTTCCGGCACCGGCTGTTGTTGCCCCTGGGCGATTTCAAGTGGCAAATCCCGGGGCTCAAGCAACGCGCCTGTCGCCAGATTGGTGGCACGCTCTATCACGTTCTCCAGTTCTCGAACGTTTCCGGGCCAGGCATGGGCTGACAGCATGCCCAGTGCCTGCGGGGAAATGCCCTGCACCGACTTGCGCAGTGAATGGGCGCAACGCACAAGGAAATGCTGCGCCAGCAGCGCAATATCATCGCGGCGCATGCGTAACGGCGGGACCGTGAGGTTCAGCACATTCAGCCGGTAATACAGATCTTCACGAAAAGCACCATCGACCACGGCCTGGCTCAAGTTGCGGTGGGTCGCGGCGATGATTCGCACATCCACCCGCTGCGATTTCTTCGCCCCGACGCGGGTCACTTCGCCCTCCTGCAATACGCGCAACAGGCTGACCTGGGCGTCGAATGACATGTCGCCAATTTCATCCAGAAAGATCGTTCCGCCATCGGCCAGTTCGAACTTGCCGGCAGAGCCGCCCCGCGCCGACCCGGTAAAGGCGCCTTCGACATGCCCGAACAATTCGCTCTGTACCAGTTCGCGCGGGATGGCCCCGCAGTTGACCGCCACAAAAGCACCACTGGCGCGCTCGCTGGCGTTGTGGATGGCCTGGGCGAACAGCTCCTTGCCAGTGCCGCTCTCACCGAGGATCAATGTGGTTGAGTCACTGCGACTGGCAATGCGCCCCAGATGCAACGCGTCCTGAATGGCCCGCGAATGACCCTGGATAGTGTCAAAGGTATAAGTGGCCTGGGTACCAATGATGCGGCGGGTGATGTCACGAATTCGCCGGTTCTCACGCAACGATACGATCCGCCCCCCCTGCTCCAGAGAGCACACTGATACCAGGCACGCCAACTGGCTACGGTCATGCAGCACAAAGT
>JBILYW010000621.1:0-2682 GCA_044377555.1 Pseudomonas sp. | reverse complement strand
CTGGTGATTGCCGACCGGGACTTGCCCGGCATAGGTGGCCTGGACCTGTTGCGCACGGTGCGCCAGCGCCGTGCCGTTCCGGCGCTGCCATTTATTCTGCTCAGCGAGCGCAGTGACAGCGCCAGTGTGCGCGAAGCCTTGCCTTTGGCGCCGACGGCTTACCTGACGACTCCGCTGGACATTGAAGGCCTGACTAAACGCCTCAAAGTGCTGTTGCTCGATGCAGGGCAAGAGGTGTCGTGTGATGTACCGGCACTGGCGCCCGGTACGACCCTTGCGCGTTTTCTGGAGCAGCACCGTGCATCTTCAGATGGCGCGCCGCTATTGGTGGATGCGCAATCGGCGCTCAAAGGCAGCCTCGGCCCTGACGGGCTTGACCTCGCACTGTTTGAGCAGGCCGTGCGTACCGATCCGCAAATCACGGCAGTACTGATTGCTGCGGCCAACAGCGCGGCCCAACACGGCGTCAGCCCGGCCCAGACCCTTGCACAGGCGTTGCAGCGCTTGGGGCCGGCCCAAGGCATGAATCTGGTGCTTGGGCTGACACTCAAGCGCAGTGCGCAGCTGAGCGATCCTTGCCTGGCAGATTGCGCCGAACGTTACTGGGCGTTGTCGCTGCGTGCGGCGGACTATGGCCACACGTTGGCGGGCATGCTGAATCTGGATCAAGAGCGCTGTTATTGCGCCGGGTTGCTGCACCGACTGGGTGATCTGGCCGTGTTGCGTTGCTTGCAGGAGTGGCAGCAGGCCGGTGGTGAGCTGGATACCCGGGCCATTGATGCGTCACTGGTCGAATTTGGCGCCGCCTACGGCTCGGCGTTACGCACTCGCTGGCGCTTGCCTTTGGAGTTGCGTGAGTTGATCGCGGCGATTTACCACTTGGGCGGCGGGGTGTATTCGCGGGAGTCGCTGGTCATGAACCTGGCGGCACAAGCGGCCGGCCTGGCACCTGAAGAAGGCGTAGACGCGCTGGCCAGCAGCAAAACGGCACGGTTGTTGAGGGTCGGGGTGTCAGAGTTGTCGCGGTTGCTCAAGACGGTATGACAGCGTCTGAAGCCCCTCACCCTGGCCCCCTCGAAGGAGAGGGCGGCCAGGGTGAGGGTTATTCCTAAACGGCCGCAGGACGCAGCGAGTAGGTTTTCAGCTGATGGGCAAACTCGCGCAGCGACTGAATCCCGCTGGCTTCTGCTTCATGTACCCATTCTTTGATCGCGGCCAGCATGTCGTGACCATTGGTGCTGGTCTTGACCCAGATCTGTTGCAGGGCCAGGCGTTTTTCGTAAATCACTTTCAGCGAGTGGCTGTGCTCCAGCATCGTTTCGATACGCTGGTGATGGCGCTCTTCCAGCAGGCTGGTTTCACGGGAAAGCAGGCGCTTGGCCCGGCGGAACTGGTGGCGCACCGAGTGATCGACCTTGGACAGCTCCTGCTGAACCAGCGGCGCGATGACCAGCTTGCGGTACTGGGCCATGATCTGGAAACGGTTGTTGAGGATCGCCATCGCGGTGTCCATGTCCAGATTGCCTTTGCCTTCCACCCGGTGGGCGATAGGCGCAACGCGCTGAACCTTGGCCAGACGTAAAAAGCTGAAGACTTTGATCCAGGCCCAACCCAAATCGAACTCCCACTTCTTGACCGACATCTTGGCCGAATTGGGGTAGGTGTGGTGGTTGTTGTGCAGCTCTTCACCGCCAATGATGATGCCCCACGGCACCAGATTGGTCGCGGCGTCGCGGCACTCAAAATTGCGATAACCCACCGCGTGGCCCAGACCGTTGACGACACCTGCCGCCCATACTGGAATCCACATCATCTGGATGGCCCAGATTGTCAGGCCGATGGCACCGAAAAGCAGCAAGTCGATGACCAGCATCAGGCTGACACCCAGCATTTTGTAACGCGAATAAAGATTGCGCTCGATCCAGTCTTCGGGGCAATTTTTACCGTAGATACGCAATGTCTCAGGGTTCTGCGCTTCTTCGCGATACAGCTCTGCACCTTTTCGCAGAACGGTCGATAACCCTTTGATCACCGGGCTATGAGGGTCATCGACGGTTTCGCACTTGGCGTGGTGTTTGCGGTGGATGGCTGTCCACTCACGGGTGTTCTGCGCCGTGGTCAGCCACAGCCAGAAACGGAAAAAGTGTTTCAGGCCACCGTTGAGCTCCAGGGAGCGGTGGGCTGAGTAGCGGTGTAGATAAACCGTGACACCGATAATGGTCACGTGGGTCATCAACAGAGTGACTGCCACCAGTTGCCAGGCTGACAAGTCGAGAAAACCGTTGTACCACATAGGCTGTTTGGCCCTCGGGAAGATGAAAAAAACTGCAACATGCATTATCACCATGCAGCCAGATAAAACCAGTCGGCCTTTCAGATAAGAGTGCCTGGATGTTTCTTACACTATAATTCCCATTTTTTTGTAGGTGTTTTAACTTTCTTATGTCTGTTTCCTCTCGCGATGCCTTGCGTGCGGCCTTGTTGTACGGGTTGTTATCGGTTTTCTGGCTGCAAGTGACTGATCATTTATTGAGCAGTTATTTCGATGATTCAGCGCAGTTAGCGCATTGGCAGCGTGTAAATGGCTATGTATTTGCCCTTTTCAGCGCCGTAATAATTTTTTTCGCCCGTGGCCGTCTGCTCGGTTTTTTGGGCGCGGGTGCGGGACTGAAGCGTCAGCGT
>JBILYW010000105.1:0-8262 GCA_044377555.1 Pseudomonas sp. | reverse complement strand
GATCGGCAAAAGCATGGGCAATTGGCCGCCAGTGTAGCGTTTCAAGTGTCGTGAAGAAACGTTGCGGATTACCGATCCCGGCCACCGCGTGCAGCGCTTGCCCGGCCGCAAAAAAGTCCAGTGCCTGCCGCTCACCGGTGACCAGATTGATCAGCGCCGTGGGCTGCAACTCAAAGGCGAAACCGCCCTGGGGGTCGCGGGCAGCGCCGTTGTAAAGCACCGCGTCGACACTCTGCAGGCGCTCGACCGGTTCGCGCAGCGGCCCGGCCGGCAGGCAGCGACCATTGCCCAGGCCTCTGGCATTGTCGATCAGCACCAGCTCCAGATCCCGGGCCAGACGGTAATGCTGCAAGCCATCGTCAGACAGGATCAGGTCCAGCGGTTCACTGGCCAGCAGGGCCTTGACCGCACGACTGCGATCCGGATCGATCATCAAGGGAACGCCGGTGCGCTGTACGATCAGCAAGGGTTCATCCCCCGCTTGCGTGGCACTTTGCTCGGCACTCACGCGCCACGGCAACTGAGGCGGGGTGGCGCCGTAGCCGCGACTGACCACACCAACCCGCAGACCTTTGCGCTGGCAATGCTCGATCAGCCAGAGGATCAGCGGGGTTTTTCCGGTACCACCGACCGTGATGTTACCCACCACCACCAACGGCACCGGGGGACGGTAAATATCGCCCTCCCCGGCCACGAACCGCGCCCGCTTGCGCGCCACTACCCGGCGGTAAAGGCACTCCAGCGGGCGCAGCAGGATCAGCAGCGGGTGCCCCGCATACCAGGCGCGCAATAAACGATCGGACATGGCCATCAGGGGGTCGCCTGCGCCTCAACAGTGGTCATGCGCAAATGGCTGAAGCCGAGCTTGCCGGCCGCGTCCATTGCGGTAATGACCGCCTGATGCTGGGTTTTGCCATCGGCGCTGATCGACAGCGGCAAGCTGGTATCGCCGCCTGATTCTTTCTGCAGGGCCTCCATCAGGCTCTGCAAGTCGTTCTTGGGCAGCAATTGGTTGTTCACCGAAAACACCCCGTCTGCGCTGATGGCGATGTCCAGCTCCTTGGCGCCCTGATCTTCGCTGGGCGAGCCGCTGACGGCTTCCGGCAAATCGACGCGCAGTTGGGTTTCGCGGGTAAAGGTGGTGGTCACGACAAAGAACAACAGCAGGATAAACACCACGTCAATCAATGACGCGAGGTTGATATCCACCGTTTCCCGTGGCTTGCGACGAAATTTCACGCTTTGCTCCCGACCATGTCGACTTCGCGGTCGCCTTGTACCACTTCGACCAGCTTGATCGCCTCTTGCTCCATGCCAACGACCAGTTCGTCAACACGACGCTGCAGGAAGCGATGGAAGAAGACGGCCGGGATACCCACCATCAGACCGGCGGCAGTAGTGATCAGCGCCTTGGAAATACCGCCCGCCAGCACCGCAGCATTGGTGGTCATGCCCGAGCCCATGAACGAACTGAAGATATCGATCATGCCCAGCACGGTACCCAGCAGGCCCAGCAGCGGCGCCATGGCGGCAATCGTACCCAGTGCATTGAGGTAACGCTCAAGCTCATGGATCACCCGGGCAGCGGCCTCTTCGATGCACTCTTTCATGATCTCGCGACCATGCCTGGAGTTGGCCAGGCCCGCCGCCAGGATTTCACCCAGCGGCGAGTCGGCGCGCAGCAGTTTGAGTTTTTCCTTGTCCATCTGCTTGTCTTTGATCCAGACCCAGACCTGGCCGAGCAGATGCTCCGGGGTCACGCGGCTGGCACGCAGGGTCCACAGGCGTTCGACAATAATGCCCAACGCGGCAACAGAGCTCAGAATGATCGGCAGCATCATCCAGCCGCCGGATTTGACCAGTTCCCACACAGTGACAATCCCCTCGAAAAAGTGCGCCACTCTACCATATGAATGAAGCGGACTCTGTGGGAGCTGCTCTGGTGGGCGCAGGCGGGCCATCGCGCTAAAGCCACACCCTTTTCAACCTGGCCGATCGCGCCAAAACCGTCGCTGATCGCGCTCGCCCTGAGCCTCGCCAAAAGCCCCCAGGCGAAACCTGACGGCCCCCTGCTCCGCGCTGTCGAGCACTTGCACACCCAGCGCTTCATACCGCGCCATGACCTGAGGGTGCGGATGCCCGAACGTATTGCCGCGACCACGGGACACCAATACCGCTGCCGGGGACAGCGCCTTGAGAAAAACCATGGATGACGAGGTCCGGCTGCCGTGATGCGGCGCCTGCAACCACTGCGTGGGGACGGCCAGCGGGGTCTTCAGCAAGGCCCGTTCCGCCTGCGCATCGATATCCCCGGTCAACAGCAACCGTTCATCACCGGCCTGCACCTGAAGCACACAGGACTTCTGGTTGTTATCACTGGCACCCGACCACCGCCAGAGTGTGAACGTCACCCCGTCCCACGCCCAACTCTCCCCGCTGACGCACGACTGAGCCTGCAACTGCTTCGGCAGGCCCGGGACGTCACCACCGACCACCCGCACCACGGGGATTGCCCGCTGCACGGCCAGCGCACCGCCCGCATGGTCCGAGTCGGCGTGGCTGAGCAGCATCATGTCCAACTCGCCAACTCCCAGGGCACGCAATGCAGGCACTACCACCCGCTCGCCCTGATCAAAGTCCCGAACCCTGGGCCCGGCGTCATACAGCAGGGTGTGATGCCGGGTGCGCACCACTGTCGCCAGGCCCTGCCCTACATCCAGTTGCAACACTTCGGCCTGACCGTGGGGGATTGGCTCACTCGGGGTAAAAAACGCCAATAACACCAAGGGCCAGCCTAACGGCCTGAGCACCACCCCGGCCGGGAGCAACAGGATCAAGGCCCCGGCGGTGCTCAAGGCCCAGACACTGAGCGGGACTGCGGCAGGTGACCAGGGCGCAACATAACCGGCCAACAGCCCAAGCCCCCGGACCAGCCAGTCCAGCAACCCGCCCGAGAGCCACAGCATGTGCTCACCCAGCCAGGGCACCGGCAGCAGCAAGGTGCCCAACAATGCCGTCGGCAAGACCAACAGACTGATCCAGGGCACGGCCACCAGATTGGCCAAGGGCCCGCTCACACTGATGGGCAAACCCAGTATCCACAGCACCGGGAACAGGCCCAGGGCAATCAGGCCCTGGGGCCGCAGCCACGCAGCCCGCCACCCCCAAGGCCCCAAACGGGCGCTGAAGGTCAATATCAACACCGCCACGGCTGCAAAGGACAACCAGAAACCCGCCAGCAAACTCGCCAGCGGCTCAATGATCAGCACTGCGTTGAGTGCCAGAAGAAAGGGCAACCACACCCCCAGATGGCGGAACCGAAGACGCCATATCAGCACCAGCGCCAGCATCACGCACGCACGCTGTACCGGCACGGCAAAACCCGCGAGCACGCCGTACCCCGTTGCCCCCGCAAACGCCAGGCCGCAGGCCCAGGGCAGCCACGGCCAACCGCGCGGCCACAGCCCATAACGCGCCAGCAAGGCAACCAGGCCGTAGATCAGCCCTGCACACAACCCGATATGCTGCCCCGAAATCACCAGCAAATGCACAGTCCCGGTGGCCTGTAGCAGCTTCCAGTCGTCGCGGCTCAAACCCGAGCCGTCGCCCATGATCAGCGCCGCCAACCAGGGCGCCCGACCGTTGGCATCGCGGCTTAACAGCCGTTGGCGCAGGCTGTCACGCCAGGCGTGATGGGCCGCAGACAGTAACTGGCCATCTTTGACCGTGCCCGTTGCGCCAATGCGTCGGGCCAGCAGCCAGGCCTGATAATCGAACCCCCGGGGGTTAAGCAGCCCCCCTGGTTGCTTGAGCTTGACCGCCAGCCGCCAGCGCTCGCCGCTGTTGACGGGCGGCCCGCCGTACCAGCTCAGCCGCAGGGTTGCGGGTAATACGCCGTGGCGCGAACGGGCATCTTGCAGCTCAAAACGCACCGCGGCGTCGGCCTGTTGCGGCAGGCCGACGACCCGCCCTTCCACCCAAAGCGTGCGACCCTCGAGCGAATCCGCCAGACGGTCATCCAGCGCCCTTTGCCCCTGAACGCAGCCCCAGGTCAGCCCGAGTAGAAAGAGCCCAACCACCCAGACGCGGAAAGCCAACAGTAACAGCGTCGCCATCAACATCAGCAGCAACCAGCCCACTGATGGCAACGCGGGTAAATACCGCAGGGCGATCAGACCCGATGCCAGCGCAAACATCCTTGTATACATACCTATACTCAACTTATCCCTTTGCCTCGGATTAGTTGGTATCTGGGTCCGGCGCTTAAGAAATTGTCACAAAGTCTAAATAGGTATCCTGTCGAATTTGGGCATACTGCCCCCTTGACCTAGGGAGAGGCCCATGCCACGGCGTTTGATCAAACGTTTCATGCCAGATCCGGCCCTGATCAGGGAACACAAGTCCTTACGATTTTTGGGCACCTTGCTGCATGACCCCAACCTCTGGCACCTCAATCGTCACTCCGTTGCCCGAGCGATGGCGGTGGGTATTTTTGCCGCCTTTATCCCCATGCCGTTTCAAATGCTGCTGGCGGCTTTCCTGGCGATAAACGTACGCAGCAACATGCCGATATCGGTGGGGCTGGTATGGCTGACCAATCCGATCACCATGCCGCCGGTGTTTTATTGCACCTACAAGCTGGGCGCCTGGCTGATGAATGTGCCGGCACGCACCCTGCCGGAGGCGCTGACCTGGGAATGGATCAGCGGCCAGCTTTCTACCGTGTGGCAACCATTTTTACTGGGTTCTGTGGTCTGCGGAGTGGTGCTGGGGGCACTGGCCTACTGCCTCACCATGCTTTATTGGCGCTGGTGGGTCAGCCGAAAATGGTCGAAGCGAAAAAGCAAACACCCATAAAAAAGGCCCCGAAAGGGGCCTTTTCATGTGTATTTAACGACAACTACTGACGCATACCACACCCGAGGATCAGCAGCTTCGCGCTGATGAATAATTCTGGGTAGCGCATCCAGACAGTTGAACCATCACTTCAGCCTCACCTTCATTGCCTCTGCCGTTCGCCGACTCAGCACCCTGAACAAGTGAAAATTCCCCCTGTTTTAGGAAGCGTCTTACATCAATCGGTTTGGCGCCCTGCTAGCTTGCACCGCAGTTTTCGAGCTCGCTCAGGCTCAGATATCGCAATACTCCTCATTATCGGCTTAAGGACAAGCGTATGTTCGCGTCGGCCAATGCTGCGCATTTCACGTTAGTGATCCCCCATGTTCGCAACGACTTCAAGGTGCTGGCCTTTAAGGGCACCGAAGCCATCAGCAGCCCGTATGCGATCCAGGTTGAACTTGTCAGTGAGTCCGCTGATTTCGATCTGGAGAGCCTGCTCAGTCAGCCGGCGTTTCTCCAGTTTGGTCTGAGGGGTGAAGGCATTCATGGCCATATCGAAGAGGTGTTCGTGGGCGAGGCCGGTAAACGTCTGACCCGCTATCAGTTGACCTTGGTGCCAGCGCTTTACTACTTGCAGTTCAGCCATAACCAACGAATTTTTCAGCACCTGACAGTGCCGCAGATCGTGGCTCAGGTCCTTAAAGGCCATGGCATCCAGGCCGATGCGTACACCTTCCACGTCAACACCAGCCCTGAACGCGAATACTGCACTCAATATGGGGAAAACGACTTCGAGTTCATCCAGAGGTTGTGCAGTGAGGACGGGATTTCGTGGCACCACCAACACAGCCAAGATGGCCACCTGCTCGTATTCACTGACGATCAGACCTATTTCCCAAAGTTGGGGGGCACGCCCTATCTGCAAGGCTCTGGCCTGGCGGCGGCTCACCCGGTCGTCAGCCAGTTCTCGATGCGTTTCAGCACCCGAACCAGCACCACCACGCGCCGGGACTATGATTTAAAACGCCCAAGCCTGTTGCTGGAAAGCCACTTCACTGCCGAGTTCAGTCCTGCGCTCGAAGACTACCGTTACCCGGCGGTGATCGAAAATGAAAAGCTCGGTAAACAGATTGCTCAGCAGGCCTTGGAGCGGCACCGCACCGACTACCAGTTGGCCGAGGGCAAAAGCGACCAGCCGACTCTGCGCAGCGGTCACTTCTTCGACCTGACCGAACACCCCCGCAAAGCGTGTAACGACTTATGGCTGTTGCTCAGCGTGACGCACACAGGCAAGCAGCCTCAGGCGCTAGAAGAAACGATCGCCCACGACGTTAACCCCGAAGACGGCTTCACCCAGGGTTACCGCAACACCTTCAGTGCGATCCCTTGGGACGTGTTCTACCGCCCCCCCTTGGTCATGCGCCAATCAGTATTGGTCAGTCAGACGGCCAGAGTCACCGGCCCTGTAGGGGAAGAGATTTTTTGCGATGAATACGGCCGGGTCAAGGTCGAATTCCACTGGGATCGCGCTGAGCTGGGCAGCGACAAGAGCAGTTGCTGGCTACGGGTGTCATCCAGCTGGGCGGGGGAAGGTTTCGGTGCGGTGACCATCCCGCGTATCGGCATGGAAGTGGTGGTGACCTATTTGGAGGGCAACCCCGACCTCCCGCTGATTACCGGTTGCGTACCCAACAAGATCACGCCGGTGCCATACCCCTTGCCCGCGAGCAAAACCAAAACGGTCCTGCGCAGCCACAGCTCGCCGCACAGTGGTGGTTACAACGAATTGTCGATTGAAGACCGTGCGGGGCAGGAACTGATCTACCTGCGTGCGCAGCGCGACATGGAGCAGGTGATCCTCAACGACGTCGACACTAAAGTCGGTAATGACCGCCGCGAACAGGTCACCCGAGACAGCCACAGCCTAATCAGCAACGACCGTTTTGAACAAGTCGACAACAACAGCTCCAGCCTGATCAAGGGTGATGAACTGCACACCACCCAAGGTCTGCGTAACACGGTGATCGGTGGTAACGAACTGATCAGCATCACCGGTAACAGCAGCACGACGGCAGACGGTACGCTGGTGATTCAGGCCGGTACACACGCCCATGTCACTGCCGCTAACGTGGTGATCAATGCAGGCATGAGCCTGACGCTCCAGGCAGGTGGTCAACACATTCTCATTACCGCAGGCGGCATTTTCAGTAGCGTGCCCATCGTCCAGGGAGGTGCGCCCGTGGCGGGTGTTCCTTCGCTGCAAGCCGCGCAGGCGCTGGTCAGCGCACCGCAATCGATTATCGCGAGTCCGCTGTCCATCCTGGCCGCCGTCAAACAGAAAGCGGCGGACAAATGCCCACTGTGCGAGGCCTGTCGTGATGGTCTATGCAGCACTGGAGAACGTGCATGATTACCCTTGAGCAATGGTTGCAAGAGCAAACCCGGCAGGGACGACACCTTTACCTGGTACTGGATTCAGATGGCCAACTTGACGAGCGAAATGGGTTGGTCAGTGAACTGGGCGTCGATCACTACCGCAATCTGTATAGGGATACACCTGCTGATTCATTGGCCAACGTTGCCCCCTACCTCTTCCGGTTGGACGCGGTTGAGCATCCGGCCCTTCAGGCCCTGCTCAAGACACCGGACCGTCACTGGGGCTGGCTTGCCAGCGCCGCAAGCGCTGACCTCGATGCGTTGACCGCCCATTGGCAGAACCGTCTGGTGACCGGTGAGCGGCCGAACCAAGCGCTTTATCGCTTTCACGATAACCGCGTACTGGGGCGTGCACTGGCCTACCTGCAACCCGAGCAACGTGCAGAGTACCTCGGCCTCATGACCAGCGTGTGTTACTGGCAGGCTGAGCAGTGGACTGTTACCGACAACCCTGATCCCGGTGTTCATCCCCTGCCCACAGACCCCGCCTGGTGCCATACCCCTACACCGGAAGAAACCTTCAAGGGCATACAGTTCGACAATACGCGCCGTTACCTGGTCCGCGAGTACCTCGACACGCTGCTCGATCTGGCCCGAGAACAAGACATTGATACCTGGCTACGGGGTCAACTCGACCTAGCGCACACCTGGGGCTGGCAGGAACCCGACAGCATTCATTTTTTGTTGACGCAAAGCTTGCAGGCGCCGGATTACACCCCACCCAAAAACTGGCTACCCCGGCCAAACGAAACCCCGGCGATGCACTTTGACCGGGTTTATCAGGAGACGCTGTATTGGCAGGGGAATGCCCCCGTATGAAATGCGTCATTCAGAGTTTAATTCTTGGCAGTTGTTTGGCCCTGACCGTCGGCTGCTCAGCCATAGGAAAGTCCGAGACTTTTACCCTTACTGCCGACATGCCTCCGGGCTTTGCCTATGTCGCGAAAGTGACCTACGTGCCAGTCCCCGGTCAATCTTGCAACCTGG
>JBILYW010000620.1:0-2685 GCA_044377555.1 Pseudomonas sp. | reverse complement strand
ATCGGGGTAGTCGAGATTGGCGAGGGCGTCGAGGGTCTGTTTGACCATCTCCGGCGGCTCGTTGTAGCACGGCACATGGATCGAGACTTTCGGGCGATAGGCATCGTCGGCCTCGACCGGTAAAAATTCCCTTCGCCGCTTGCGCGTCCATACCGCCTCGGCCAGTTCATGGGCCTCGGTGAGCAGGACGATAAAGACCCCGAGCGCGCCCAGTCCCAGCAGGAACCCCACCGTCAAACTGAACCAGGTGCTGTATTGCTGGCTGTAGTCGTAACCGATCCATACCAGCACCGAACCGCAGAGGAATGCGGTGAAGGTCAGGAAGGTGCGGCCACGCTGGCGCAAGGCCGAGCCGTCGATCAGCAGCAGTGCCAGCGACAGCAGGCCCATCACCACCGAGCCAATTGCCAGCACGCGCCACTGTGGAATCGCTACCACCGGGCCTTCGAAGTTGAATTTTTGCTGACGGGCAGCGTTGTACACGCCCCAGTACGCGCCTACCGAACCTTCATCGCTGGCCTTCCACGGCTGGTCGAAGGCTTCGATCACAAAGTAGTTGTAGCCACGGCGGTTCAGGGTGTTGACCAGCGTACGCAGGTAGATGGCCTGGTCAGCCGGGGTGGCATCGGCGCCGCCGCGCATGCGGCCATTGCTCGGCCAGCCAACCTCCGAGAGCAGCAGCGGTTTTTTCGGGAACATTTTTTTCAGGTCGCGGGCACGGTCCAGGACGAACTCGCCGGCCTTGTCCACCGGGATAAATTCCCAGTACGGCAAGATGTGCGCGGCGATCAGGTCAACGTGCTTGGCCAGTTCCGGGTATTTCTCCCAGATATGCCATTGCTCGGACGTGGTGACCGGCACCTTGACTGCAGCCCGGACCCGATCCAGCAGCACGATCAAGTCTTCAGGGGTGATTTCTTCGCGGAACAGGGCTTCGTTACCCACCACAACCCGCACTACGCTGCGCGAGTTATTGGCCAGTTCTATGGCTTTCTGGATTTCGCGCTCGTTGCGCTCCAGGTCCGGACTGATCCAGATCCCGATGGTGACCCGCAGACCGAACTCTTCCGCCAGCTTGGGGATATCGCCCAGGGTGCCGTCGACCGAGTAGGTCCGGATGTTGTCGGTCAGCTTGCTGAGGATCTCCAGATCGCGACGCATTTCATCGTCGGTCGGGTATTGGTCTTTCTGCGGGTACTGGCCTTGCTGGAACGGCGAGTACGAAAAGCCGGAGATTTGCTCTGGCCAGTTGGGCGCAGAGACCGGGCGATTAATCAGCGCCCAGAAGCCGGTGAAGAGCGCGGCGATGGCCAGCACCACCACCAGGTTGAGTCCAAATTTACGCGATGACATAGCTATTTCGGGTTCCAAAGGGAGTGGAACGAAGATCGGTCGGCAGGTGCCAAGCGGCGCGCATCCTACACCGAGCTTTGGCAGGTCGTACAGAGCTCAGACGGGGGGCTAACGTTTGGCAATCGCCGCCAATTTAAGTTCTTCTTTATTTGTTGTAGCTCTTATCTCGTTACTCAGTCTGCTATTAAAGCAGGCTTGGTCGCATAGACTGTAGGAAAGATACTCAATGCAATATAACCCCCCTATAATGCGCGCCGGTTTTTGGGGTGTTGGTCATGAGTACAGAAGATCCACGTTTTGCCGGTGTAGCCCGGTTATATGGGCTGGAAGGCCTAGAACGACTGAAGGCGGCGCATGTGGCGATCGTCGGTGTTGGCGGTGTCGGGTCGTGGGCGGCAGAGGCGATTGCGCGCTGCGGCGTTGGCGAAATTTCGCTGTTTGACCTGGATGACGTTTGCGTCAGTAACAGCAACCGCCAGTTGCACGCCTTGAGCACGACCATTGGTCGGGACAAGGTCGAAGTGATGGCCGAGCGCCTGCGCCAGATCAATCCGGATTGTGTCGTTCACGAAGTGGCGGATTTCGTGACGCGCGAAACCATGGCCGAGTACATCACCCCCAATATTGATTGCGTGATCGACTGCATCGACAGCGTCAATGCCAAGGCGGCGCTGATTGCCTGGTGCAAGCGGCGCAAGATCCAGATCATCACCACCGGAGGCGCGGGCGGGCAGATTGACCCGACGCTGATCCAGGTGTGTGACCTGAACCGCACATTCAACGACCCGCTGGCCTCGAAGGTGCGTTCGACCTTGCGCCGCGATTATGGTTTTTCGCGCACCATGACCCGGCATTACAGCGTGCCGTGTGTGTTTTCCACCGAGCAGCTGCGCTACCCCAAACCGGATGGCAGCATTTGCCTGCAGAAGAGTTTTGTTGGCGATGGCGTCAAGCTCGACTGCGCCGGCGGCTTTGGTGCGGTGATGATGGTGACGGCGACCTTCGGCATGGTTGCGGCCACCAAGGCGGTGGACAAGATCGTGGCAGGGGTGAGGCGGCCTTCGGAGCGGGTGAAGCCTGCACCACAGGAATAAGGCTCGCCTCGGACCTGACCTGTGGGAGCGGGCTTGCTCGCGATAGTGTCGGCGCGGTTTTTCAGATGAACCGAATCGCCCGCATCGCGAGCAAGCCCGCTCCCACAGGGGGGCGGCAATGGCTAGCCTGCCAGTTCCCGCATGGTTGCGGCCACCAAGGCGGTGGACAAGATCGTGGCAGGGGTGAGGCGGCCTTCGGAGCGGGTGAAGCCTGCCCCACAGGAATAAGGCTCGCCTC
>JBILYW010000619.1:0-2698 GCA_044377555.1 Pseudomonas sp. | reverse complement strand
CTACACCCCGGTGTCATTGGAAGATGCCCTCAACGGTGCCATCCCCAAACCCACCTACAACATCGCCAACGCCGACTCGACATCGAGCTACACCGACCGCCAGAAAAGCCTCTACGCCGGCGCCCGTTTCAGCCTCACCGACGACCTGCACCTGATCACCGGCGCGCGCATGCTCAGCGCCGACAGCGACGGCGAAAACTACGGTTCGGGCCGCGACGTAAGCATCCACGGCAAGGTCACGCCCTATGCCGGGATCGTCTACGACCTCACGCCGCAATACTCGCTGTACGCCAGCTACACCAAGATCTTCAACCCGCAGTACTACCTCGACACCCAGGGCAAAGTACTCGACCCGCTGGAAGGCAAAAGTTATGAGGCCGGGATCAAGGGCCATCTGCTGAACGACAAACTGGACGTGTCGGCTGCGGTGTTCCACACCCGGCAGGACAACGTCGCCACCTACTCAGGTTTCAACCCATCCCTGGGCGGCTACCTGTATGACGGCATGTCCTATAAGAGCAGCGGCGTGGAGCTCGAAGCCTCGGGCGAACTGGCGCCGGGCTTGCAAGTCAGCGGCGGCTACACCTACGTCTACATCACCGATGCCGACAACAACCGCGGGCGCAAATTTATCCCGCGCAACGCCCTGACCTCCTCCATGGTCTACACCTTGCCGATGGCGCCGAAGGTCAAGGTAGGTGGCACCCTGAAATGGCAGAGCAAAGTAGAGAATGACGATGCACCGGCCGCGAACCAGGCCGCCTATGCGCTGGTGGGCCTGATGACCAGCTACGACATCGACCCGCACTGGAGCACCCAGCTCAACCTCGACAACCTGACCAACCAGAAGTACCTGCAAAGCCTGCGCTACGGCCAAAGCAACTACGGCTCCCCGCGCAACGTGACGGCATCGGTCAGCTGGAAGTTCTAAAGAGTGCAAACAAGCCTGCTATGATCGGCGCTTTTCATCGACAGGATCGACCCGCGCCCAATGGATTACCGTCAGCCCTCCGAGCGCAAAAGCATGCACGCGCGCATCGTTCAGGAACTCGGCATGCAGATCGTCTCCGGGCGCGTCAAACCTGATGAAAAGCTGCCGGCCGAAGCCTTGCTGTGCGAAGAGTACGCCGTCAGCCGCCCCGTGCTGCGCGAAGCCACACGGGTGCTGGTCGCCAAAGGTCTGGTGTATTCCAGGCCCCGGGTTGGCACGGTGGTCAAGCCCCGTCGTGAATGGCACATGCTTGATCCGGATGTGCTGCACTGGCTGATGCAAAGCTCGCCGCAAAACGAATTTTTTGCCTTGCTGACCAGCGTGCGCAGCATCATCGAGCCGGCTGTGGCCGCCCTCGCCGCCCAGCACGCCACGGACGAGGAAGTGGCCTCGATCCGCGAAGCCTATGAGCGCATGGCAAACGCGCCGACCCCCGAAGCGCTGCTGCAACCGGATTTGGACTTCCACAGCCGCATTGCCGACGCGACCCACAACGATTTGCTGGCCAATCTGTGCAACATGCTGTCGCTGGCCTTGCGTGAAGCACTCAAGCACTCCAATCGCCGCCCCAACCTGCATGAGCTGGCGTTACCCCGGCACAAGGCGATTTTGACCGCGATCGAAAACCACGACGCCCTTGGCGCCCGGCATGCCACGCTGGTGCAACTGGACGATGCGCGAACCGCGCTGGATGTAGTGTTGGGGCAAGAACCCGGCACCGTCTAAACTGCTGACAACCGTCAATCAGCGCAATGCAGGGAAAACCCCATGAGCCACGCTACTGTCGCACTGTGCCTTGCCGCCGGCCTGAGCCTGACATCCGCTGCCCAGGTCTCCCACGCCGCGCCCCCGCCCGATGCCCCTCAAGTCCGCACCCATAAAGCCTTGCTGATCGGTGTGGACGGTCTGCAATACGAAAAACTCCAGCAAGCCATCGAACACCACAAGGCACCCAACCTCGCACGGCTGAATCTCGCCAAAAGCTACGTGGGCGGAGTTGACGGCACAAGCACCGAGCAAACCACGGGCAGCGGGCCGGGCTGGACGACGATTTTGACCGGGAGCTGGGTCGACCGGCATCACGTCCCTTCCAACAGCGATGACTGGCGCAATCAGGCGCCCAGTGTGTTCAAGCAGCTCAAACTCGCAGACCCCCACCGTAAAACGGCCAGCATCGTCAGTTGGAATACCATTAATCACAACTTCGCCGACGACATTGCCAACGGCTATATCGACCTCGCCATCGACTGCTCGGATGTCGACACCTGCGTCGCCGACAAGACCGTCGATGAGCTTGAGCATGGGCAGTCGGATCTGGTGTTCGCCCACTTCGACGAAACCGACGCGGTGGGCCACAGAGACGGTTTTTCACCCAGTTACCAGCAGGCGATCCAGAGCGTCGACGAACATGTGGGCCAGTTACTGTCAGCATTGAGCCGTCGTCAAAAAGCCCATCCGCAGGAAGACTGGTTAGTGATAGTCGCGCCCGATCACGGCCGCCGCCTGCCCGACGGCCACGACCATGGCAAACAGACCCTGAGCGAGAAAACCACCTTTATCGCGCTGAACAAGCCCGGTAACGCGCAACTGACAGCCCCCATTCCCCACCCGGGCAACCCCGGCCATGACGGCTTGTACGGTTATGCCAGCCAGGCCGACATTACCCCCACGCTGCTTGCCCACCTTGGCGCCCTGCCCGCTGCTGCC
>JBILYW010000104.1:0-8315 GCA_044377555.1 Pseudomonas sp. | reverse complement strand
GGCAGCTTTTATGCGGTGGGCGTGACCAGCGGGATTCCGGGGTATTTCTTGTCCAGTGCCGTGCTCGATGCCGACGGCCGGTTCCTCGGGGCCATGGTGGTCAAACTCGAATTCCCCCAGCTTGAGCGCGAATGGAGCCTGGGCAAGGACACGCTGCTGGTCAGCGACGCACGGGGCATTGTGTTTATTGCCAATCAGCCCGGCTGGCGCTACCGCCACCTGCGTGAATTGAGCGACAGTGACCGCAGTGCGATTTCCGACACCCGCCAATACCACAAGCAACCGTTGACGCTGATGAATACCCGCACCTTGCGCAGCTTTGACGACAACAGCTACCTGGCCCGGGTCGACGGTCCGCAAGGCACCGCCGACTATGTATGGAGTTCGCTGCCACTGAGCACCGAAGGCTGGACCCTGCACCTGCTGCAGCGCCCCGGGGCCGCTGCCGATGACCGGCGCAATGCCGCACTGGCAGGTATCGGCCTCTGGCTGGCGCTGGTGTTTCTGGGCCTGTTTTTGCTCCAGCGCTGGCGCCTGGCACGTTTGCGCCAGCGCAATCGTGAAGAGCTGGAGCAACTGGTCGAAGCCCGCACCCGGGATTTGCGCACTGCGCAAGACGGCCTGGTGCAATCGGCCAAACTCGCCGCACTGGGGCAAATGTCGGCAGCACTGGCCCACGAAATCAACCAGCCGTTAACCGCCCAGCGCATGCAGCTGGCGACTTTGCGCCTGCTGCTTGATCACGGCCGTGTCGACGATGCCTATAAGGCACTGGCACCGCTGGAGCAGATGCTGACGCGCATGGCCGCCCTCACCGGCCACCTCAAGACCTACGCCCGGCAAAGCCCCAGCGGCTTGCGCGAGCGGCTGGATCTGGCGAGCGTGGTGGATCATTCCCTGGAGCTGATGGAACCACGGCTCAAGGAAGAAGCCATCGACCTGAGCATCCAGCTGATCCGCCCGGCCTGGGTGCGCGGCGATGCAATCCGCCTGGAGCAGGTGCTGATCAACCTGCTGCGCAACGCTCTGGATGCCCTGCGCGACGCGCCGCACAAGCGCCTGCAAATCCGCATCGAAGCCAACCAGCAACTGTGGCACTTGAGTGTCAGCGACAGTGGCGGCGGGATTAGCGGGGAGAACTTGAGTAAAGTGTTTGACCCCTTCTTCACCACCAAACCCGTGGGTGATGGATTGGGCCTGGGCCTGGCGGTGTCTTACGCCATTGTTCACGAACTCGGCGGTCGCCTGACCGCGTGCAATCATGCCGATGGCGCACGGTTCACACTGACGCTGCCCATCGCACAGGAATCTTGAAACATGCTCAATTCGGTGATCGTGGTCGATGACGAGGCCAGTATTCGTAATGCCGTGGAGCAATGGCTGAGCCTGAGCGGGTTTGAGGTGCAGCTGTTCAGTTGCGCCGAGGACTGCCTGAGCCAGTTGCCCGCGCATTTTGCCGGGGTGATTGTCAGTGATGTGCGCATGCCGGGCATGGGCGGCATGGCCTTGCTGAGCCAACTGCAGCAGAGGGATCCGGACTTGCCGGTGATTTTGCTGACCGGCCATGGCGATGTCCCGATGGCGGTCGAGGCCATGCGCGAGGGCGCTTACGACTTTCTCGAAAAGCCCTTCAGCCCCGAAGCGCTGCTCAGCAGCCTGCGCCGGGCGCTGGAGAAACGCCAGCTGGTGCTGGAGAACCGTCGCCTGCACGAACAGGCCGACCTGCGCCAGCAGATCGACGGCCGCCTGCTGGGCGTGTCGCGCAGCTTGCAGACCTTGCGCCGCCAGGTGCTGGAACTGGCGCCACTGCCGGTCAACGTGTTGATCCGCGGCGAGACCGGCAGCGGCAAAGAGTTGGTCGCCCGCTGCCTGCATGACTTTGGCCCTCGCGCCGACAAACCCTTTGTCGCACTGAACTGCGCAGCCATCCCCGAGCAACTGTTTGAGGCCGAGCTGTTCGGCCACGAAAGCGGTGCGTTTACCGGCGCCCAGGGCAAGCGTATCGGCAAGCTGGAATACGCCGACGGCGGCACCTTGTTTCTGGATGAAATCGAAAGCATGCCGCTGGCCCAGCAAGCCAAATTGCTGCGGGTGCTCCAGGAACAAAAACTCGAACGCCTGGGCTCCAATCAGAGCATCACGGTGGATTTGCGGGTAATTGCCGCGACCAAGCCCGACTTGCTCGAAGAAGCCCGTGCCGGACGTTTTCGCGAAGACCTGGCGTATCGCCTGACCGTGGCCGAGCTGCGCCTGGCCCCTTTGCGCGAGCGCCGCGAAGATATTCCATTGCTGTACGAATACTTTGCCCGCAGCGCCGCTGAGCGCATGGGCCGTAGTGCGCAACCGTTGAGCGGGGGGCAGTTGTCGCGGTTGCTGAGCCACGACTGGCCGGGCAACGTGCGTGAACTGGCCAACACTGCCGAGCGGGATGTTCTGGGGTTGAGCGAATCGCCGGTTGAAGACAGCGACGCTGGCCAGTCGCTGGTGGCGCAACAGGAAGCCTTTGAAGCGCAATGCCTGCGCGCAGCACTGAGCCGGCATAAAGGCGACATCAAGGCGGTGCTCAACGAACTGCAACTGCCGCGCCGTACCCTGAACGAGAAAATGCAGCGCCATGGACTGGTGCGCGAGGCATTTTTGAGTACGGATTAATCCGCAAAACCCTCACCCTGACCCTCTCCCAAAGGAAGAGGGTCAGGGTGAGGGCGGCTTGATTGTCGGCGGATTTCCGCTCATCGCCACCTCGCAAACCAGCGGATTCCCGCTCACTCACGTCCCTCTCCCCTTGAAAACCGGGCTCTGCAGCCTTGGCACAACTCCTGCTATAGCCCAGCAAGCTCGCGTTTTGACGCGCTATAAAAAAACAATGAAAGAAGGATCCATTCAATGGATAACTCCAGCACCCTGCCTGCCGGGTCCGTGTCTGCGGCCCCTAAAGAAAAGACCACTTCCAGCCGTATCAAATCGATTTTCAGTGGTTCCGTCGGCAACATGGTCGAGTGGTACGACTGGTACGTATATGCCGCGTTCTCCCTGTACTTCGCCAAGGCCTTTTTCCCGAAGGGCGACACCACCGCACAACTGCTCAACACCGCTGCGATCTTCGCCGTAGGCTTCCTGATGCGCCCGATCGGCGGCTGGCTGATGGGCCTGTACGCTGACCGCAAGGGCCGCAAAGCCGCACTGATGGCCTCGGTGTTGTTGATGTGCTTCGGTTCGCTGGTGATTGCGCTGTCGCCCGGTTACGAAACCATCGGTGTCTGGGCACCCGTCCTGCTGGTCTTCGCCCGTCTGCTGCAAGGTTTGTCAGTCGGTGGCGAATACGGCACCTCGGCAACCTACCTGAGCGAGATGGCGACCAAAGAGCGTCGCGGCTTCTTCTCCAGCTTCCAGTACGTCACCCTGATCTCGGGCCAGCTCATCGCGCTGGGCGTGCTGATCGTGCTGCAACAGACCCTGACCGAAGAACAGCTGTACAGCTGGGGCTGGCGCGTACCGTTCGTGATCGGCGCCCTGTGTGCCGTGGTTGCGCTGTATCTGCGTCGCGGCATGGAAGAAACCGAGTCGTTCAAGAAGACCCGGGTCAAGCCTAAAGAAAGCGCCATGCGCACCTTGATGCGTCACCCCAAAGAGCTGATGACCGTAGTCGGCCTGACCATGGGCGGCACGCTGGCGTTCTACACCTACACCACGTACATGCAGAAATACCTGGTGAACACGGTGGGCATGAGCATCTCGGACTCCACCACCATTTCGGCGGCGACCCTGTTTCTGTTCATGTGCATCCAGCCGCTGGTAGGCGCGCTGTCGGACAAGATCGGCCGTCGTCCAATCCTGATCGCATTCGGCGTACTGGGCACCCTGTTCACCGTGCCGATCCTCACCACCCTGCACACCATCACCACCTGGTGGGGCGCGTTCTTCCTGATCATGGCCGCGCTGATCATTGTCAGCGGCTATACCTCGATCAACGCCGTGGTAAAGGCTGAGCTGTTCCCGACTGAAATTCGCGCTCTGGGCGTGGGCTTGCCTTACGCGCTGACCGTGTCGATCTTCGGCGGTACGGCCGAATACATCGCGCTGTGGTTCAAGAGTGCGGGCATGGAAACCGGTTACTACTGGTACGTGACCGCCTGTATCGCCTGCTCGCTGGCGGTGTACGCCACCATGAAAGACACCCGCAAACACTCGCGGATCGAGACTGACTGAACGGCCTGAACCTGAAGGAGCCAGTTCACGGCTCCTTCAGACACTTCATCTGCAGCACCTTCCCCCCTCTCCTCTCCTCGCATCAAATTAATCTGACTTAATTGTCAGTTAATTCTCTTAGCTCACTATCTACCTCAACAAAACCCCGGTTCACGGCGGATTAGCTCACTCCCTAAGCCGGGCGTACGACTGTCTGCAGAACAGGATTTTCCATGGGTAAACACATCTAATAAACTGATTATTTAACGCTAGTTTTTGCGCTTTTTAATCAATTTTATCGGAGTAGTCTTAACCCCATAGACACACCACACCCCCAAACACGCAACAAGGAGCATCACCATGAAAACCAAACTTATCCTCGCCGCCGCCCTCTCCGTCCTGGCCTTCAACGCCTTTGCCGACGATGGCTTCGATCGCACTCACTCTGCGAGCTTTGCTGAAGACGGCTACAGCCGCACCGGTTCTGCTGCCGTTGCCGCTGACGGTTTCGACCGCACGGGTTCCGCCACGTTTGCAGAAGACGGCTACGACAAAACCGGCTCAGCCACTTTTGCCGAAGACGGTTTCAGCCGCACTAAATCGGACACCTTTGCCGCTGATGGTTTTGATCGCACTAACGGCGCCCGTTTCAGCTAACACCTGAAGCAGGCATCCAGCCCGGCCTCGGCCGGGCTTAGTCGTTTTTGGGAGGCAGCAAAGATGCTACGCCGGGCGCGTTTGTCATACGCCCAAATGCCTTGCACTATATGGCCCCTCTATCTCAGCCGTTTGCGGACACCTGCCATGCATGACGATATCCATTTCTATGAACCTTCCCAGGGCCACGGCCTGCCCCATGATCCGTTCAACGCCATCGTGGGCCCGCGTCCGATTGGCTGGATTTCGTCTCAGGATGCCGGGGGCCGGCTCAACCTTGCGCCGTACAGCTTTTTCAATGCGTTCAACTACATCCCGCCGATCATCGGGTTTTGTAGTGTGGGCCGCAAAGACAGCCTCAATAACATCGAGCAAACCGGCGAGTTCGTGTGGAACCTGGCCACCCGCCCCCTGGCAGAGGCAATGAACCAGAGCTGCGCCATGGTCGGGCCGGACGTGAATGAGTTCGAGCTGGCCGGCTTGACGACCGCACCTTCACGCGTGATCAGCGTGCCACGCGTGGCCGAAACCCCGGTCTCGTTTGAGTGCAAGGTCACGCAGATTATTCAGCTGCAACGAGCCGATAAAGAATTGGTGCCCAGTTGGCTGATTCTGGGAGAGGTGGTGGCGGTGCATATCGCCAGACATCTGCTTAAAGACGGGATTTACGACACTGCGGCCGCCGAACCGATTTTGCGCGGCGGCGGCCCGGCGGATTACTTCCAGTTAGGCCCCGAGGCGCTGTTCAAGATGCACCGCCCGCGCTAAAGCCTTACCAGACCAGCTCGGCGTCTTCGGTGACGCCCTGCAGGGCTTCAAGCTGCTGCGCTGCGGCATCATCAGCGGCGGTCGCGGTTTTGAAGGTTTGCTCGATCAGCACTTTGTGAAAGCGCGGCGCTCCACCTTCGTACAAGGCTTTGACCGCAATCGCTGCGTGGTAAACACCGGGTTCAACCGGAACCACGGCTGATACGGCTTCAAACTGTGCGAACTCTTTACGTGCCATGTTTCAACTCCCGGCCAATGGAAAAGCCGGCATTCTACCTGTTCAGCCCGCCTGCATCGCTGAAGGTCTGAAAATCAAGGCTATCCACCACTTGCTGGTGAACCAGCAGGCTATAGACGTCCATCACCGAAGAGTTGAAATACGCTTGCATCGAGGGTTCGTCCTGCCAATAGCCCGCTACATGCCACAGCAGCGGGTCGCTGTGGGAATGCTGCAGGGCAAAATGCAGGCAGCCGGGCGTCAGCAGCGTCGGTTCGATCAGTTGGCTCAGGCACGCCTCAACCTGGGCCGAGCATCCGGCACGGGCGCGAACCAGGGTCATGTGACTGACAGCATGGGGCTGGGGCATGGTGGCCTCCACAAAGGAAAGTGGTGTTGGGGGTAAGGTTCAAATCTTACGGAGCAGACGACCATGCCGTTAGTCGATTCCTGCCCAAGGATTGCACGATTCTGCAAAGTCTCACCTTCTCACACGGCCATTGCACAGCTCGGTTCCCTCCCCGGCCATCCGGATTTCGAGCAATCATCGGTGCCTGCAACGGGTTCGACAGATACTTGAGCGCTGTCTCTGACAGGATCAGGCAAGCCTGCAGCAGAAATTGGCTACCCCTTGGCCTTGCACAAACATAAGCTGTGCCCATTCCACGACGTTACTGAGGATGTGCCGCATGTCATTGCTGGAGCCATCGCCCCCCGTACTCGACCCCGCGCTGGAAAAGCAGCGGGTCGAACTGGCTGACCTGATCTACCGCCACGCCCGCACCGACGGCACCTTCACCACCGGCGTCGATGCGCTGTTTGTGTCGCGCTACAGCCAGCCCAGCGACTTCGCCCCCAGCCTGCCCAAGCCTGCGCTGTGCATCATGGCCCAGGGGCGTAAAGAGGTGCGCCTGGCGGACGAGTACTTCGCCTACGACCCGCTCAATTACCTGGTGGTTTCGGTGTCGATGCCGATCAGTGGCCGAGTGCTGGAAATCTCACCCGAGCGCCCGGTGCTGGCCTTGCGCCTGGATATTGATCCGGTGGAAATCACCACCCTGATCAGCGATGCCGGCCCCATGGGCGTGCCCTCGCGCCCTGCCGGACGCGGGCTGTACGTGGAGCCCATCGACCAGCCGATGCTCGATGCCTTGCTGCGCCTTACCCGCTTGCTCGACACCCCGAAAGACATCGCCATGCTTGCCCCCCTGATTCGTCGCGAGATTTTGTACCGCCTGTTGCGCAGCCCTCAGGGTTATCGGCTGTATGAAATCGCCAGCGAGAACAGTCAAACCCACCGTGTCAGCCGGGCCATTTCATGGCTCAACGGTAACTTCGAACAACCGTTGCGTATCGACAGCCTGGCGCGGGAGGCCAATCTCAGCGTGTCGACCTTGCACCACCGGTTCAAGGCGATGACGGCCATGAGCCCGCTGCAATACCAAAAGCAGCTACGGCTCAACGAAGCGCGCCGGCTGATGCTCAGCGAGGGCCTGGATGCGTCGGCGGCAGGCTATCGCGTGGGCTATGAAAGCCCGTCGCAATTCAGCCGCGAATACAGTCGTCAATTTGGCGCACCACCGGTGCGGGATCTGGCGCGCCTGCGCATGAGCCTATAGCCCGATCGATTGCTGCCACTGCAACTCATCGATTTCAATCACGGTTGGCCCCTGGCGGTCAGCCGCACCGGCCAGTGCGGCGCGCAATTGCGCCTCGCCTTCAACCGCCAGCGCGGTACAGCCCAGGGCCCTGGCCACGCCGATAAAGTCAGGGGTGTAGATGTCGACCCCCACCGGCTCGATGGCGCGATTGAGCATGTATTTTTTGATTTCGCCGTAACCCTGGTTGTTCCACAGCAACACGATGATCGGCGTGCGCGCCTCAACCGCGCTGGCCAGTTCGGCCAGGGTAAATTGCAAGCCACCATCACCGATCAGGCACAGCACCGGGCCACCGGGCTGGCTGTCGGCACGACGCCCCAACCAGGCCCCGACCGCCGCCGGCAAGGCATAGCCCAGGGTGCCGTAGCCGGTCGATGAGTTAAACCAGCGACGCGGCTGCTCGGGGTTGAAGGTCAGGTTGCCGGTGTACACCGGCTGGGTCGAATCGCCCACACAGACGGCATCCGGCAGCACATCGAACAGGGTCTGCAAAAAACGGGTTTGTGCCCGGGTCGGCTCATCCCATTCGCTGGCCAGTTGCGCGCGCAGGCGGCTGACCCGCGCCGCGCCCCAGTCGGCGTCCCGGGGCGCCAGGGCCGGAAGGTTCGCCAGCAAGGCTTCTGCGGCCAGTCGGGCGTCGGCCACCAGCGCCAGTGTTGGCGGATAGTTGCGTACGGTCTGGTCAGGGTCGATGTCGATCCGCAGCAAGGCCCCGGGAATCTCGAAACCGCCCGCAAAGGTGACGTCGTAATCGGTTTCGGCCAGCTCGGTGCCAATCGCCAGTACCACGTCAGCCTCGGCCACCAGCGCCCGCGTCGCGACCA